>DASZPV010000179.1:0-6729 GCA_035549875.1 Caulobacterales bacterium | reverse complement strand
GCGCCCACCACCCGCAAACGCAGGTCCATGTCATAGGCCTTTGCCATCGCCGCCTCCTGATCCGCCAAGACGACAGATCAAGAATCACCGTTCGCAACCAAAGGGAATCCCCGACTCGACGTTTCTTGAAACGGCTCTAGGCGCAGCAATTACGCCTCCCGCGCCTCGGCCCGCAAGTCCGGCGTGATCGCCCACCAGAAATCTTCCCCGCGCGCGCCGTCGAGCCAGAAGCCCAGGCGCCGCAATGTGCGCACGGAGGGGCGGTTGCGGCGGTGGCAGCCGGCGATGACCTGGCGCACGCCGCCTGCGCCGAAAGCCCAGTCAAGCAAAGCGCCCGCCGCTTCCGTTGCGTAGCCCTGGCGCCGGTAGAGGTTGGTGATCGAATAGCCGAGTTCCAACGTATCGCGCATGCGCTCGACCGGCTCGAATCTGAGATCGCCGATCACTCTCTCATCAGTGGAATGCACGATCAGCGCGCGCTCGGCCGAGACATCGCCCTCCTGGCGCCAAGCCCGCGCCAGAAGCCGCAGACCGCCGCTGGCATGCCATTCCGGCGGCACGTCAGCGTCGAGCGCCTTGGCCAGGGCTTCAGGCCCCTCCCGGGCGATCGCGCCAAGGCGCGCCGTCAGCGGCTCGATCCGCAGGCGCGGGGTGCTCAGGGGCTTGGTTAGGTCTTTGCGCACATTTCGATCCCCGCTTGTGAGCAAAGCCGGGAAACCGACTTTGCGCAAGCGCGCCGTTCAGTATGCGCAGGCCTCGAACACCGGCTCGATATCGCCGCGCCATTCGGTGCGCCAGCGTTCCAGCAGGCGCTCTGCCGAGGTGACGCCGGTGGCGGCCACATCGTCGAGTTCGGCCAGGAAGATCGTCTCGTCGTCGCCGCTGGCGTTCAGCCTGGCCCGGTCCTTCAGCCCTTGCCGCGAGATCGCCAGCGCGGCTTGCGCGATTTCGCGCGCCGAACCGCCGCGGATCGGCGCGCGCAGGCCAAGAACCGGCACGGCGCGGCGCAGCGCTTCGCGATCCTCCGCCGTCCAGCCTTTGACCAGGCTCCACGCCGCTTCGAGCGCCGCATCGCAGCCGAAAATGCCCGCCCAGAACGCCGGCAGCGCGCAAAGCCGGCCCGACGGGCCCGCATCAGCGCCGCGCATTTCCAGATAGGTCTTGAGGCGCACTTCCGGAAAGATCGTCGTCAGGTGATCTTCCCAATCCTTCATCGTCGGCAGTTCGCCGGGCAAAGCTTCAAGTTTGCCCGCCATGAACTTGCGGAACGACTGGCCGGCGGCGTTGATGTATTTGCCGTCGCGGTAGACAAAATACATCGGCACATCGAGCGCGTATGCGGCGTATTGCTCGAACCCGAACCCGTCCTCGAACACGAACGGCAGCATGCCGGTGCGGTCAGGATCGGTGTCGGTCCACACATGCGAGCGGTAGGACAAAAACCCGTTGGTGCGCCCTTCGGCGAACGGCGAATTGGCGAACAGGGCGGTGGCGATCGGCTGCAAGGCGAGGCCGACGCGGAATTTCTTCCGCATGTCGGCTTCCGAGCCGAAGTCGAGATTGGCCTGCACCGTGCAGGAGCGAAACATCATCTGCCGCCCGAGCCGGCCAACCCTGCCCATGTATTCGCGCATGATCTTGTAGCGCGCCTTCGGCATCATCGGGGTTTCATCGAAACTCCATTTCGGCGAAAACCCCAGGGCGAGGAATTTGATGTCGAGCGCGCCAGCGACATCGCGCAATTGCTTCAGATGCGCGCCGACTTCCGAACAGGTTTGATGGACGTGGTCGAGGGGGGCGCCTGAAAGTTCAAACTGCCCCGCCGGCTCCAGCGTGATCGAAGCCCCGCCGCCCTTCAGCGCAATAACCTTGCCGCCCTCGCGGACCGGCTCCCAATCATATTTATCCGCCATCCCCTGCAGCAACGCGCCTATGCCCTGCGGCCCCTCATAGGGCACGGGCGATTTATCGGCGCGGTGGAACGGAAACTTCTCGTGCTCCGTGCCGATGCGCCATTTGGCCTTCGGCTTGCAGCCCGATTCCAGATGCGCGACGAGCTGGCTAAAGCCTTCGATCGGCGGCGCCTTGTCTTTTGTGTTGGCCACGCCTTGCCTCCCGCGCCTTTGCGCCATTTGGGCAAGAACATCCCTGTCCGCAAGGGCGTTCCCGCCGAGTTAATGGTTAACGCCAGTCGCCCCAAGCGGCCTGGATAACCGCAAGCGCCGCCAGCGCCGCCGATTCCGCGCGTAGAATACGCGGTCCCAGCGACACGGGCGTGACGAACGAAAGCCCGCGCAGCATGCGCCGTTCTTCGGCGTCAAAGCCCCCTTCTGGCCCTATCAGCAGCGCCAGCGCCTTGCGGTCGCGCAAACGCGCCGCTGCTTCGTAAAGCGGCTCGCCGCGCCCCTGCTGACCGCCCCAGGGCTTTGCCTGATCGTCGCCGGCCTCGTCGGCGAAAATCAACGGGCGGCGCTCGTCCCAGCCATCAATCGCCTTGGCGAGGGCCAAGGGCCCACGAATTTCCGGAATATCCAGCCGCTCCGTCTGCTCGGCGGCCTCGCGCGCTATCGACGACATGCGATCTGACCGTACGGTCTCGGCTACGGTGCGCTTGCACATAACGGGCTGAAGCGTTCGGACGCCGAGTTCCGTCGCCTTCTCCACCAGCCAGTCCGTGGCCTGCCGCTTCAGCGGCGAGAACAGAAGCGCGATGTCGGGCGTCGATGCCTGCGCGCGAATTTGCCCGCCGACATGCAGCACAGCGCCACGCTTGCCGATCTCAGCAATGCGCGCCGTCCACTCTCCGTCACGGCCGTTGAACACACGCGCGGCGGCGCCCTCGCGCTGGCGCAGCACCTGCGTCAGATATCGGCCCTGCGCCTCGTCCAGCGCGAGCGCCGCGCCGACCGAAAGATCGCTTTCCAGATACAAACGCGGATCGGGCATGCCTGATAGCTCTAACGTCTTCCGATCACCGACATTAACTCTCGCCCGGCATCACGCCTAACAACCGTCGGGATTTTGCCCGCAGAAGGCGGGTTTGCCCGCCTTCAATCGGAAGAAGCGATTGAAAAGCTCCCCCTCGCAGTTGACGTAAAAGAGGTTTGGGTGATCGAAGCTCGCGTCACCGTCTGTGATTGACGAGCATGTGCCGTTCGCGATTAAAGCAGCGCCAGCCTCGCGCAATGCAACTACGTCGCTCGCCTTCAGACCCATCTCTCCCGCGTTGCCGATATTGATCCGCGTGTCGCTTTGCGCAGGCGTGAGACTTGGTTGATCGGGTTGCGCCGGCTTATCTCTGCTGAGGCTCGACGCCTTGACCCAAGCCGCCTCCAGCGCATCTAACGAGTTGACTCGGGCATACCCATTTCGTCGATCAGTTATTTCCAAGCGTTGGCCGCGATATATCTGATTCACCACCCGTCCGCCGCCAGGCGCACTTAATTCATCAGTGGCTTCGACTTTGACATAGTAAGTATTTTTAGTCGGCGGCGCTTCAATGTACCGCTCAGCACTGACGGGCGATTCTTGCGCTGTCGCTGGCGGCTTTTCTCCAGACGGCCCGCATCCCGATAGAAGCGCAAAAAGCGCGATGGTCGCTGCGCGTCGCATACATCAAGCGAATCGCACCTGTGCGCCAAAAGTCAACAGCCCACGGGAAAGGGTCACGCGCATCGCCCGGCATTTCACCCTCGGCGTGCGGATAGCCGCGCATTGAGCCCGCTGTGAAGTGCTTGGGCCATCCTTCGTCGCAGGAGCGGCTTGCTTCGCGGCGCGGACAAGAACATCAACGCCCCGTGACCGAGCCGCCACGCCCCGCCGACAGCCTCAAGGGCCACTGGACCGATCGCGCGCCGGCGCGGTTCACGCCTTATCTGCGGCTCTCGCGCCTCGACCGGCCGGCCGGCTGGCAGCTCCTGTATCTGCCGTGCATGATGGGGCTCGGCTTAGCGCAAACGGGCGAGGCGATCGCCTGGATGCATGATGCAACCTATGCCGGCGCCATGCTGATCGGCGCCATCGCCATGCGCGGCGCCGGCTGCACCTACAACGACATCGCCGATCAAAAGATCGATGCTCAAATCGCGCGCACGCGCGGGCGCCCTTTGCCATCGGGGCAAGTCAGTACGCGCCAGGCATGGGCGTGGCTTGCTGCACAATGTCTGATCGGGCTGGGCGTGCTGCTGTTTCTGCCGCCGCCCGCGACCTACACGGCCTTGGCATCGCTCCCCTTCGTCGCCGCCTACCCGTTCATGAAGCGCTTCACCTGGTGGCCGCAAGCATGGCTGGGCGTCTGCTTTTCGTGGGGCGCGCTGGTCGCCGGCGCGGCGGTGCAAAACCAGATCAGCGCCGAGATCATCCTCTTGTTTCTCGGCTGCGTCGCATGGGTGATCGGCTACGACACGATCTACGCGCTGCAGGACATCGAGGACGACGCTATCGTCGGCGTGCGCTCCACTGCGCGGCTGTTCGGCGACAAATGGCGCAATTGGGTGTACGCCTTCTACGCCATCGCTTTCGCGCTATGGATCATCGCCGCGCGCGTGGGCGGCGCGCACTGGCTGGCGCCGGCGTTGCTTGTCGGCCTCGCGCTCTTATGCTCCGGCCAGCTTGAACGCACCAATGCAGCCGAGCCGCAAAGCGCGCTCGCCGCGTTCAAAGCAAACGTCCCGCTCGGCATCGCGATAGCGTTTATCTTTATTCTGGCGGCGATACTCGGCGAGTGAGGAACGGAAGATGGGCGAAGCGGAAAAACACCTGGCGGCGGTCGATAAGCGTATGGCGAAAGTCCTCCCCGCGCACGAACCCTTTCCGACCAAATTCCCACGCCGCAACGATCCCTATGAGGCGCTGATCCGCGCCGTCGTGTTCCAGCAGCTTTCCGGCAAGGCCGCCAACACCATCCATGGCCGCGTGCTGGCGCTGTTTCCCGGCAAGAAACACCCCGACCCGGAAGATTTGTTGCGCGCGAAGGACGAAACCCTGCGCGGCGCCGGCCTCTCACGTCAGAAAGCCGCCGCCCTGCGCGACATCGCGCAAAAGCGCCTGGACGGCGTGATCCCGGAAGCACGCGCGTTGCGCAAACTGCCGGACGAGGAAATCATCGAACGCCTCACGCAAGCCCGCGGCGTCGGCCGCTGGACGGTGGAAATGTATCTGATCTTCTCTCTCGGCCGGCCCGACGTGCTGCCGATCGACGATCTGGGCGTGCGCAAGGGCGCCGAGAAAATCGCACGGCGTACGTTCACGCCGAAGGAACTCGCCAAACACGGCGAGCGCTGGGCGCCATGGCGCAGCGCCGCCGCGTGGCATTGCTGGCGCGCGCTCGAAACCGTGGTGCCGGACAAGCCGCCAACGCCGCGATCCGGATCAAAATGAAGCTCGCCCTCGCCGGCCGCGCGGCGTTCATCCGCGCCAACACGCGCCTGCTCAGCCCGCCGCACTGCCCTGAAATCCAGTTGCATCTGGCCGACGACGCTATCGCACTGTGGGAACTCACCGAGGAAGGCCTCGGCGAACTCGGCCTACCGCCGCCGTTCTGGGCGTTCGCCTGGGCCGGCGGCCAGGCGCTCGCGCGCTATATTCTCGACAATCCCGCGGTCGTGCGCGGCAAGAGCGTGCTCGATGTGGCCTGCGGCAGCGGCCTCGTCGCCATCGCCGCGATGAAAGCGGGCGCGGCGCGCGCACTGGCGATCGATCTCGATCCCTTCGCCGCCGAAGCCGCGCTGATCAACGCCGCGGCAAACAGCGTGACCATCGAAACGCGCACCGCCGATGCGCTCGCCGCCCCGCCGGCCGAGAACGTGATCCTTGTCGGCGATCTCTTCTATGACCGCGACATCGCAACGGCCCTGCTCGCCTGGCTGAAAGCCGCGCCCGGCGCCGTGCTGATCGGCGATCCCGGCCGCACCTATCTGCCGAAAGACGCGCTGACCAAGCTCGCCGAATACGCCGTCCCCGTCAGCCGCGCCCTGGAAGACGCGGAGGTAAAGCGCACCGGCGTCTGGCGGCTCAAGCCTTAGGCCGGCCGATCCGCAGGAACAGCAGCAACACGCCGACGGCCGCCGCGATGGCGCCCATCCCCGCCCAGAACTTGTCGCCGGTCATGAAGCTGCCGGGCAGGATGTTGAATCCCTGCAAAATCCAGACGACGCCGATCACCACCAGCAGTCCGCCAAGTATCTTGATCGCGTATTTCATGCCGCTCTCCCAGCCGGGATAGCGCGGGCCCGCGCCAACGCCTATCTACACCCGATGACAGAGTACGCCATCACCCTCGAACAGAACGGCGACCGGGGCCGGTATTTCGTCACCCTCCCCGATGGCCTGGAGGCGGAAATGACCTTCCGCCGCGATGAGGGCGTGATGATCATTGATCATACCGGCGTTCCTGCCGCGCACGAGGGACACGGCGTGGCGTTCAGCCTGCTCACGCGCGCCATCGCCGACGCCCGCGCGCAGAATTTCAAAATCCGCCCCCGCTGCTCCTATGTCGTCGCCCAATTTGCGCATCACGCTAAGGATTGGGCCGACGTGCTGGCCAGCTAGCTATTCCACCGAGCAGAACAGCCCGTCGCCGCTTTTCTCCTTGCCGAGCGTGCAAGCCGCGTCGATCAGCGGCGTCATCATCGTCTGCACTTGCTCGATCCGCGCTTGCACCTGCTTTACCGTCACCTTGTGCGAAGGATCCTCCGCCAGCCAACGCGGCGGCGTAATTTGCACGCAGGA
>DASZPV010000178.1:0-18855 GCA_035549875.1 Caulobacterales bacterium | reverse complement strand
GCGCCCACCACCCGCAAACGCAGGTCCATGTCATAGGCCTTTGCCATCGCCGCCTCCTGATCCGCCAAGACGACAGATCAAGAATCACCGTTCGCAACCAAAGGGAATCCCCGACTCGACGTTTCTTGAAACGGCTCTAGTTTAGTGCACAATCTGATCTGATAGAATTATTGGGATTCCCACGGGAATGGAATTCTGATTCACAATGTCTGCTGGGCGAGGAGGCCGGCAGATATGGCGAACGTCACCGCGATGACGAACATGCTCGCTGACAGCGCCAAGCCTACGGATTTATATCCCTCGCCGCCGAGAAGGCGCAGCAGCAAGAGAGTCAACGCCACGCTGCACAGGCCGCCGAGCGCGCCCGATACGAAATAGGTCAATGTGCGCAGAAGGGCTCCCGCCGGTTCGCCCGCGGCCGGCGCCACACGCGGCGTATCCACGGCGTTCTGGTCGCTGTGCAGCGCAGGTTCAAGGTCCGCCTTTGTGCCCGGCGTTTGCGGCGCGGTTGCGCTAGGACGCGGGAACCACACGGGTCGAGCCTTTCTTGACCTGCTCCAGCCGATTCGGCCCGGCGTAATGCTCGCGCGCGTAATATGAACTGGTTCGCAATTGCCCGTGCCAGTCGCGGAAGTCGACGCAATTGAGGACGATCCCGACCAGCGACGCTTTAGTGGCGCCAAGCTGTTCGATTGCGCTTTTTAGCGCCGAGCGCGAGGTGCGCATCCAATTTGTCGTCAGGATCACCCGATCGGCTTGCGCGGCGACAAAAAGGGCGTCTGCTACTAGCAGTATGGGCGCGCAATTGAGAACGACAAGATCGTATTCCTCGCGCACCTCATCCAGCAAAGTCCGAAACGCCTCGCGGTTGAACAGGTCCGCGGAGTCCAATTCGCTCATGGTTGCTGGCAGCACGTGGGCGCGGGTGCGCGAATCCGTGCCGATGACCTGGCGCCAGTCAACGCCGTCGGCCAGGACTTCGCGCAGCCCAATCTTCGGGGCGATGCCGAAGTACTTGGAAAGTGATGGATTGCGCAGGTCGCAGTCGATCAGCAGCGCTCGCTGATCGGCCATCGCGGCCAAGCGCGTCAGGCAGAGGGCGGCTGTTGATTTTCCCTCCTCCGCGACCGCCGACGTCACCGCCACTGAGCGCAAGCGCGGGTCGGGCGTGGCGACCATCAAGCTGGCGCGCAGCATGCGGTATGACTCCGCGAAACGCGTCATTGGTCTGCGCACAAGATAGTCGGGCACTGAGCGCTCGTCAGGTTCCAACAGGCGCAAAGCACCAGGCGAGACGAACGGGATTGAGCCAATCACCGGCACGTCCATATCGCGCTGAATTTCGTCGGGGTCTCCAAGCGGGTCCGCGAGCGCGTCAATCAGGAACGCGGCCCCGACGCCAGCCGCGCCGCCGAGCGCCAGCGCAACAATCAGCACAAGGACAAGATGCGGCGACGTCGGAGATTTCGGCGCCTTGGCGGCGGAAATCAACATCGCATCCGACGGGCCGAGCTTTCCCTGCTGGGCGATCTCCTGATAGCGTTTCAGGAAGCTTTCATAGACGGCGCGCGAGGCCGCGGCATCGCGCTCAAGCTCGCGCAGGTGAACCTGTGCTGTGTTGTCCAAAATCACCTGGCTCCGCGCGCTCTCCAGGTTGCTTTCAAGCGCCGCTAGCCGCGAACGAGCGACCTCGACCTCATTTGCGGCGCTGGAGGCAATCCGCGCAACTTCCGCGGCGATGCGCGCACGGATGTTGGCCAGTTCGGCGCGACCGGACTGCACCAGCGGATGCTGCTCGGTATAACGGAATTCGACGTCGGTCTGGCGGCGCGTGAGATCGGCTTCGCGGGCGCGCAGCTCCTTCATTGTCTCCGAATTCAGCGCGAGACTGAGTGTGTCCGCATTGCCGCGGCGGCTGGCCTCCGCCACCTGCTGGTACCGCGCCGTCATTTCAGCCACCTGCGCGCGGGCTTCCAGGACGGAGTTCTGGATGTTGGATATCTGTAATTCAGAAAGCGAAGCGTCGCCGGATTTCAGAAGGCCGTTTTCGGCGCGGAACGTGGCTATCGCGGCTTCTTTTTCCTGAACTTCCTTGCGCAGTTCTTCCAGGCGCCCGGTCAGCCAGCTATCGGCTTGTTGCATCGTGCTGACGCGCAATTCCTCCCGGCCGACCTGATAAAGCCCAATTAGCGTGTTGGCCATTTGCGCCGCTTGCTTCGCGGTTGGCGCTTCGACGGAGACCTCCACCACGTAGGAGAGCGAGCGGCGATGCACGTTGATCGCCTTCATGACGTCTTCGACTACCGCCGGCTCGACGCCATTTTCTTTCGGCTTGGACTTGGCGGCGCGCCCACCCCATTTCGGGTCGGCCTGCAGGTTGAGGGTAGTGACCAACTGCCGGGCAAGATAGGGCGAGCGCAGGATTTCAATCGCCGTCTCCACCGCCCCGGAATCGGCTCGGTCGTCGATCAGGGATTGTTCCGGGCTGACGACTTGCGCCTGCGAAATCATCACGAGCGAAGTGGCCGTGTATTTCACCGGCCGAAGCAGAGCGGCGGCGACAATCAGCGCGAATACCGCCAGCGCGACCGCCATGGCCGAGCGTTTCCGGCGCAACAGAACATAAAAGCACCGGGAGAGCAGCGGCGTTTTACTGTGCCGGACCGGATCAAGCGCGCCCCAGTCGGGGCGGACGACGGGATTTACGTAGTTCATCACAAACACCTCACCGCGAAGGGTTCAGAACAAGCGCTCGCCAATGCGGATCGTGTCGCCGGCATGCACGGGCGTGGAATCCGACAGAGGATATTTGGCTTCATTGACGTCGTTGGCGCGTCGAATGAACACTTTGTTCTTGGCTGCGCGGTCGGAAAAGCCGCCCGCGCGCGCGACCGCGCCGATCACCGTCAGGTTTGCCGAGTAGGGATAGCTCCCGGGCGCCTTGACTTCGCCGATGATCGAGAACGGCCGATATTCGACGATGTCCGCGGTGACCCGCGCCTGACGCAGATAGGTTTCGAGCGCATCGGCGAGGCCTTTGGCGAACACCGGCAGGGTTTTTCCCTCGGCGCTGATCTCGCCGATCAGCGGATATGAAATCTTGCCATCGACGCCAACCTGAACATCGCGGGAAAGGTCTGGCTCGTTGAACACGGTGATGCGCACCTTGTCGCCGGGGCCGAGCGCATATTCGGCATCGCCCTGGGCGCGCGCTGGCGATGCAAACAGCGCCAAGCACGCCGCCATGACCATGACACGGCCAAGTGCGACGAACATGCCGGCGTTCACCAGTTCGCTCCCGCCGCCATAGGTTCTGGTCCGCATTCGCCTGACTCCTTGGCGAGGGCCGCGCGCAGCGCCGCCCGGTCTATGATGTCGATAACCCCGCGCCGCGGCACTTTCAGGAGACCGCGGCGTGCAAAATCCTTCAGGTGTCGGGTTACGCCCTCACGGCTGGAGCCGACTTGCGTGGCCAGCATGTCGTGCGTCGGCGCGGGCTCGATGCGCGCGCCAACCCCGTCAATACGCCCGGCTTCGGCCAGGCGACAAAGCTCCGCCAGCAGGCGCGATCGTACGTCGAGTGTGACGAACTCATAGATGCGTTCGGCCCGGCGATTGGCCTCGGCCGAAATCGCATGCACAACTTCCTCTGCGAGCGAGGGCGAGCCGGCAAGCATCGCGCAAAAGCGTGGGCCCGGGAGCACGTAGCATGCGCCGGATTGGTCGCAATGGATCGTATTCAGCGCCAAAGGTCCGCGGCTGAATACCTCGATTTCACCGAAATGATCGCCGACCCGCGCCGCGCGCATGGAGACGAAACGGCCGTTTACGGTCATGCGTGATACGCGGAAGGCGCCACGCAGCACGAAAAAGACAGCCGCATTGGCTCCCCAGCCTAAGTGGCTAACCTCGCCGGCGTTGTAGGAGCGCACCTCGCCATAATGCTGCAATTGCGTTAGTAGCTCGTCCGGCAGGGCCGCCAACAGGCGGCTCGCGCGCAGAACCGATACTGCGTCTGGCGTTGGCGGCGAGGGGCGCGGCGCAATCATAGCGCCTGTCCCTTTCCCGCCGGGACGTGGTTCCGACCGTTCTGGTCGCCAATATTGGCCGTCTTCACTTGAAATCCCCACGCCTGTGGCGCGAAGTGGATTATCGCTACCGGCTGGACTGCGGCATCTGATTCGCCTTGCAGGAGAGCGATACGAGGCGACTAATTTCCGGCGCCGAAGTTTTGTCTCGGCGGTGGCGTAAAGCGCAACAAGTATGCAAGCCTATCAAACTAGGCTTTTTCCACGCACGGAAGGCTTTGCGTTCGCCTTGTGGTGCGCACGCAGCGATGCATGTCCGCACAATTGGGGCGCACACGCTCCATACGGGAAAAAAAATTCGCCAATTGTGATTTGCCGCACATTGGCCGCTGGGGAGTCACCCTTAGGCTTGTTATCGGGAAAACGGACGGCGGGCATGAAATCCGATACTTTTAAGGCGTCTAGAGAAGCGCCCGCTTTGCGGGCGGTGATTGTTGCGCCGGCTGGCGGGGTTCGGTGGGTCCCGCCCCTGCGCGATGTGCATCCGCTGCGCACGGTCCTTTCTGGGTACGGCGGCCCTACCGGCGGGGCGTCCAAACGGGCGCTGGATTGCGCCGCCGCAGCCGCCGGCCTGATTGTGTTGACGCCCCTGCTTTTGCTGATCGGGCTCATCGTCCGCCTGGAATCGCGCGGCCCGGCGTTGTTCCTCCAGCGGAGAGGGGGCTATCGCGGCAGGACCTTCCTGATCTGGAAATTTCGCACCATGCGCAGCATGGATGACGGGCGTGTCGTGGCCCAGGTGGGCGAAGGCGATCCGCGTGTCACCTATTTCGGTCGTTTTTTGCGCCGGACCAGCCTGGATGAGCTGCCGCAACTGATAAACGTGCTCAAGGGCGAAATGTCTCTGGTCGGTCCGCGGCCCCACGCCATAACCCATGACCGGATGTTCGCGGCGATGGTGGACAATTATGTCGAGCGACAAAGCGCGCGGCCCGGAATGTCCGGCCTCGCTCAGGTATCGGGCAGCCGCGGCGAAACCCGCGACCTGGAAAGCGTACGCGAGCGCATCAAGTTCGACCTGGACTATATTGCAAACTGGTCGCTTTGGCTGGACCTGAAAATTATCGCCAAGACGATTGCGTGGACGCGGCGATGAAATCCGCCAATATTGCCGCTTCGTCTTTTGAAGCGGCTCCGGTCGGCGTCGCTGGCCGCGGGGCCGAACCGATCAAGGTCCTGCACGTCGCCGAAACCCTTATCGGAGGGCCGGCTTCCTATATCAACGCGGTGCTGACCGATCAGATCGGCCACTTCGGGCGCGAAGGCGTGCGCGTCATCGGCCCGTCAGACCACCTGCGTTACATCGCGGAGCCGAATGTGTGCGTTGGGTTTGAGCGGTCCGGCCGCGATTTTGCCTCCGCCCACCGGCTGAAACGGTGCATCGAAGACGTTATTGCCGCGTTCGATCCCGAAATCGTGCACCTTCATTCGTTTTTCGCCGGTTTCGTGGCGCGGGCAATGGTCCATCGGAAGAGTCTGGCCTGTCGGTCGGTGATTTATTGTCCGCATGGCTGGGCGTTCTCACGCCGCGTATCGCTGGCGTCGCGCTGGATGAGCCGCGGCGTTGAATGGGCCTTGCAGGGCCGCGCCGATGCGATCCATTGCATTTCGCAGCACGAATATCTATGCGGTGCGCGCGCCGGAATTCGCGGCGATCGGATGTTCTGTCTGCCGAACAGAATTCCGGATGCGCCTGCCGAGCCCTTCCGGGCGCCGTCATCAATATTTTCGCCCGCGGCGTCGTTGCGGGTGGCGTTCGTCGGGCGGCTCGATCAGCAAAAAGGGTTCGATGTGCTTGTGCAGGCGGCGCGGATCACGCGGGCTGGCGTTGAATTCGCCGTGGCTGGCGCGCCGGCGGTGGACGGCTTCGGCAAGGGCGAACCTATTCCCGCGAATATGCGTCTGCTCGGTTGGCTGGCGCCGGCTGAGACCCAGGCCCTGGTGCGCGAGGCGGACGTGGTGGTCGTGCCGTCTCGGTGGGAGGGGTTCAGTCTGGCGGCGCTTGAGGCGATGCGGGCCGGCAAGGCGCTCGTGGCGTCTCGTGTAGACGCACTGCCCGAACTGGTCGATCACCAGATCACCGGCCTGCTGACGCCGCCTTGCGACGCCCGCGCTCTGGCCGAAGCGTTGGGCAGCCTCTCGCGCGAACGCGCGCGGGAAATGGGCCGCGCCGCGCGGCGTAAATTCGAACTGTTCTTTTCATTTGAAATGTATGCCAACGCGTTGCGCTGGCGCTATGGCGCGCTTTGCTTCGCCCGCGCCGGCCAAGCAGAGCATAAGCGGCTCCGCCGAGCGGGCTAGGCGACAATCTCATGCCTGCGGGCGCCGGCGTCCGCCGGGCCGCAGCCTTCCGCCGTGACAATGCCCGTTCCGCGCAGTATCTGTGCCGCTGCGTCTGAAGGGCTTGGGCCAATGAAAAGCCACATGAAGCGGGGGAGGAGCGCCGGTCGTTCTCGGCGCGATATCGCCTTCGCCCTGTTTTTTGCTGCCGCGTCCGTCCTGGTCGCGCCGATTGTCGATGCCTATGGCGCTGACCGGGCAGGCGATCCGAAGTTCGTCGCCGAACTTGACCCTGTATTCTTTGAGCCCGCCACTTATGCAAACGTCGTCGGCCGCGGAACGGTATCGGCCCAATTGTCCGGCGATACGCTTACGCTTAAGGGGGCCTTTGAGGGCCTTCCCTCGAACGCCGTGAGTGCGCAGCTTCGATCCGGTTTGGCTACAGGCGTTCCCGGGCCGGTAATCGCGACGCTAACGAGTGAAACAAAAACAAGCGGCGCCGTCTCTGGCGCCGTGCGCCTTAGCCGCGCCCAGGTCGAAGCGCTGCGGCGAGGCGCTCTCTATCTTCAGATCAACAGCGTAAAGGCGCCCGACGGCAATCTGTGGGGCTGGTTCCTGCCTCTGCCGCAGGCGCAATAGTGCAGACGCCTTTAGATACGAACCGCAGCCGATAACGGGGGAAGGCATGTCGATGGCCGCTCGAGGCGTTTGCAATGGTTTAGCCTTGGCGGCGCTTGCCGTCGCCTTCTTGTACGCGACCG
Organism: Caulobacterales bacterium; assembly: GCA_035549875.1. Lineage (GTDB taxonomy): Bacteria > Pseudomonadota > Alphaproteobacteria > Caulobacterales > Aquidulcibacteraceae > JAKFWI01. Next base: position 11,726 of record DASZPV010000178.1, on the reverse strand, counting down.
GTTCTCGCGCGCAGGAAGCAAAACCAGCCGGCCCGTTCACCCGTGAGCAGGTCGCCGCCGGCCGCAACGCCTATGTCGCCAATTGCGCGGGCTGCCATGCGAACACGCTCGCGGGCGCGAACGGAGCGCCGGCCCTCGCTGGCGGCGCCTTCATGAATGGTTGGGCGAAGCGTTCGACTCGCGACTTCTACAATTACATCTCCACCGCGATGCCGCTGGGCAGCGCCGGCAGCCTCTCGGACGAAACCTACGCTGAGATCACGGCTTTCATCCTCCAGGCCAACGGCGCCGCGCCGGGGACCGCCCCGATGAGCAAGGCGACCGATATTCAGGTCGGCGCAATTGCCAGCGGCGTGGTTCCTGCGGAGGTCGCCAAGGGCGTCGTGGGCGATCCGGGACGGCCGCGCCCGGCCAGGGCGGAGCGGATGGGGCTTACGGCGACGGGCAAGGTGCAGGGCTTCGTCCCGGTTACCGACGAAATGCTTGCCCATCCGGCGGATGGCGACTGGCTGATGTATCGCCGCACCTATCAAGGCCACAGCTATAGCCCGCTGAACCAGATCACCGGTAAAAACGTCGGCATGCTCCAGTTGAAGTGGAGCGCGGTCATGAACGACAGCGGGCCGAATGAAATCACCCCGATCGTTCACAACGGGGTCATGTTCCTGCTGAACCCCGGCAATGTGGTGCAGGCGATCAACGCGAAAACGGGAGATGTGATCTGGGAAAACCGCATAGGGCCCGCCGCGGGGCGGCCGGCGAGAAGCATGGCGATCTACAAAGACAAGCTCTTCTTCGGATCGTCTGACGCCAAAATGTACGCGCTCGACGCGCAGACCGGCCGCATTGTCTGGCAGACCGTCATCGCCGATTCCACCAAGGGGTACGGAAACTCCGGCGGCGTCATCGTGGTCCACGGAAAAGTCCTGGCGGGCCTTTCCGGTTGCGACAATTACACCGGCACGAATTGCTATATCAGCGCCTACGATACCGAGACCGGCAAACAGGTTTGGAAATTCTACACGACCGCTTTGCGCGGAGCACCCGGCGGCGACACCTGGAATAACCTGCCCGATAATATGCGTGCCGGCGGCGATACGTGGATCGCGGGAACCTACGACCCGGAGCTGAACACGACCTATTGGGGCGTTGCGCAGGCCAAGCCGTGGTTTCGCGCCACCCGCAAGACCGGTGCGGCGGCGGCGCTGTATTCAAGCTCGACGCTGGCGCTGGATCCCGATACCGGCAAGCTCAAATGGTATTTCCAGCATGCGCCGGGAGAAACGCTGGATCTGGACGAGGTTTTCGAACGCGTTCTGATCGACGTGGACGGCCAGAAGGCGGCGTTCACCATCGGCAAGGCGGGCCTGCTCTGGAAGCTCGACCGCGTCTCCGGCAAATTTCTCGGCGTGAAGGAGACGGTGTTCCAGAACGTGTTCAAGACTGTCGATAAAGCGACCGGCAAAGTGGCCTATCGCGACGATATCGTGAATCAGAAGCCCAATGAATGGTTCGCCTCCTGCCCCAGCCCCGAAGGCGGTCACGATTGGCAGGCGACCAGTTATCATGAGCCGAGCGGTCTGCTGATTATTCCCCTCAGCCAAAGCTGCGTCATGATCAGCGGCCTGGAGCCGGATATGAGGATCGGCAGCGGCGGCACGATGGCGGCGCCGCAGAAATTTTTCTTCATGCCTGGCACGCAGAGAAACATGGGCAAGCTTGCCGCCTACGACGTCAAGACGATGAAAGAGGTGTGGTCATTTCAGCAACGGGCGCCATTCTTGACCTCCGTGCTATCGACAGCGGGCGGGATTGCTTTCATCGGCGACTATGACCGCACGTTCAAGGCGATCGATGTGAAGACGGGCAAGACTCTGTGGCAGACGAAATTGGGCACCACCGTACAAGGACACCCAATCGCATTCACCGTCGATGGAAAGCAATTTATCTCGGTGACGACGGGCCTCGCCGGTGGAAGCCCGCAGCAAAAGCCCACCGCGATGCTGCCGGACATCCATCACAGCCAAACCGGGCAGGAGATTTATGTGTTCGCGTTGCCGGACTAAGGAAACGGTGACCAAACGGCCCAAGCGCATAAATCCGACGGCAAAGATCAAATCTTTGTGTTCACGCTGATATAGGCGCCGCCGCATATCCTGTTATCCCATCCGGACGCGAAGAAGTTGCAGGCGTTGCTGGCGACGCGCTAGCTTGGCCGTTGGGCCAGGCGAATCGGAGCGGGCGGCGTGAGTGGGAAAGGCGTTGCCGCTGCGGGCGCGGTGTTCTTTGTATGTTTGAGCGTAGTGACGGCGGCTGAAGCGCAGCAGGCCGACCCTTCGGCCGACGTCATCGAAACGCCCGCCGCGCCGACTGATCGCGCCATCTACGACCAGGCGTTCTTTGCCAGCTATAACGTAAACAACGCGGAAGACATGCTTCGGGTTATTCCTGGCGTGCCGGCGATTCTGAACGACACGACGGCCAATATCCAGGAGCGCGGGTTTGGCTCAGGCGGCGCGCGTGTTCTGATCAACGGGCGCCGCTTCCCCGGCAAGGCCAACGAGATCAATACCAATTTGCGCCGGATCACCGCCGCAAACGTCGCGCGCGTCGAACTTATCAGCGGGGCCGCAAGCGGCATTTCGGTGCAAAGCGAAGGGCTGCTGGTGAATGTCGTGCTGCGGGAAGGAGCGTCGATCGCCGCCGCCGGGTCGTGGGAGATCAACGGGCGTTTTCGCGAGGGTGGCCAGCCCGAGGCGGATGGTTTGCTTTCCTATACGGGCAGCGCCGGCGGGCTCAGCTATTCAGCCGGCATTGAGCGCAATGCCTGGACGCCAGCCAGTCTCGGCGGGGGGCCACGATGGAGCCGACGGTTTCGCGAGGAAGTCTATTATTATCCCAATGGCGCCGTGCAGGAAGTCAGGCCGCAGGATTGGGAGCGTCACCACAAGAAATGGATATACACCACCAATCTGACCTACGATTTCAAGGGCGGACAAAGAGCCCAGCTCAACGGATTTTATCAGCAGATCAATATCGTCGAAACCGATCAAACGAACTTCACGCGCTTCGACACGGCTGGCGCGCAGACGCTTGTGGCGAGCGATATCCATGACCGCGAATATGCGTGGTATCAAACTCTGGAGATCGGCGGCGAATTCGAGAGCCCTTTATGGGGCGGCAATCTGGACGCCCTGTTCATCGCGCGGCGACAGGACCAGCCGCAAAACGAGCGCCGTAATCAGGAGATCGGCGCGCGCGTCATTGAGATCAGCCGAAGCGAGACGCGCGTCGATAATTCAGAAGATATCGGCCGCGCGGTGTTTACAGCGCCGGTTTTTGAGGGCCAGACGATTGAGTTAGGCGGCGAGGCCGCGCGCAATGTGCTAAACCAGAATCTGCGTGTGTTCTTTGACCGCAACGGCGACGATCGGGTTGAGCAGGTATTTATTCCGACGGCATCGGCCGAGGTCGTGGAAGTGCGCGGCGAAGTCTTCGCCACTCACAAATGGGCTGTCACCGATCGGCTTTCGCTGGAGAGCCGTGCAAGCTACGAGAAATCGCGCCTCACCAACAACTACCCGTTCAGCCCCGAGCGCAATCTCGGCTTCCTGAAGCCGCGCCTTGATCTGCGCTATAAGGCAGGCGAGGGCGTGCAATACAGATTGCTTGTCGATCGCACGATCAGCCAGCTTGAATTCGCCAATTTCGTGCCGAAGTTCGATTTCGTCGATAACGAGATCGACGCCGGCAATCCCGGCCTTCGACCGGAAAAGACCTGGGTCTACGAAATCGGCTATGAACGGCGCTTGCCGCACGACGCCGGGCTGGTTGAGGCGCGCTTGTATTACAACAGCATCACGGACGCGATTGAAAAGGTTCCACTGACTGACAGCAATGGGTTTTATTCCGCGCTGGGGAATTTGCCGGACGCCGTTAAATATGGCGCCGAGGTCAAGGCAAGCTTGCGTCTCGGCTTTATCGGCCTGAGCGATGCGCTGCTTTCGTTGCGCTATCAGACCCAGAAATCGGAGACCCACGACCCATTCACCGGCGAAGCGCGCCGGCTGACCGGCGAGCGCGGGGACAATTTCGATATCAGCTTTCGGCACGATCTGCGCGCGCTCGGCGCCTCCTATGGCTTTACGTATAAGGATTACGGCGGCATGTCCGTCACCAGCGATCTGGTCGTTCGCAGTTACTTCGAGGTTAAGCCGCCGCTAGAAGTCTTTGTGGAAAAAGAGATTGTCGGTTCGACGGTTCTGCGCATCGAGGCGCAGAACATCGGCCCCGCGATTGAGCGGCAAGACCGCGTGATCTTCGCAACCACCGCGATGAACGGCGTCGTCCGCCGTTACGAGCACTGGACCGAGCGCAGGGGCATGCGTGTGGCGGTGCGCCTGCGCGGTTCGTTCTGATACCCTTCCCGGCTTACTTCGGGTCGCGGAGATGACCGGTCAAATCCTTGTCCGCTTTTTCCTTGTAGGCGGCGGCGGATGATTTTTCAGCCTTCGTGCGGCCGTGTGCGGCGCGGCTGGCTTTCGCCGCCGCTTCCTTTTCGGCGCGGGCCCTGTTCTTGCGCGCCTGACGCAGGTTGATGAGATCGGCCATTGGTCAGCCCGGCGGCTTGTCGCCGATGGCCGAGGCGCGGATGAAAGCCGGGCGCGCCTTGCAGCGATCGACATAGGCTTTCAGCACCGGCGTCTCCGGCATCATCGGATTGCCGAGGAAGAGCGCGAACGTGCTGCCGAACAGAACATCGGCGGCGGAGAATTGACTCCCGAGCAGATAATCGCCGCGCGACAATGTGGCGGTGACGTAGTCCATCACCTCTTCCACCGGCGCCCAGCCGGCGGTGCCGCGCGGCACCGGCGTGTTGAGGAATTTCGACATGAACGCCGGTTCCGTCACGCCGGAATAATAGGCCAGCCAGGTGAGATAGGGGCCGCGCAGCTTGTCGCCCGCGAGCGGGCCGATCCCTGCTTCCTGAAAAGCGTCGGTGAGGTAAAGCGCGATGGCGGCGGATTCGAACACGATCACGCCGTCGTCGTCGATCACGGGAACCTTGCCGTGCGGATGGGGGTTGGCGCCATCGGCTTTGCCGCTGCCGTCGCCGCGGCGGATATCGACATATTTGAGCTGATAGGGCGCGCCGAGTTCCTCCAGCAGCCAGATGAAGCGCCAGGAGCGCGAACGGGGTGCGTGATAGAGCGTGATCATGGCGCCGCACTTTCTCCGAAAACGCGGAAACCGCAAGCGGCCTTGGACGTTTGCTTCCCAGCAAGGCGGCCAACACATGGGAGTCGTCGGCTCGGACGGCAAGCATATCGGCAAGGTCGATCATGTTCTCGGCGACGAGATCGAGCTGACGCGCGCGCTCTCGGTGGGCAAGCACCATTTCCTGCCGCTCAGCCTCGTCGCCAAGGTGGACGACAAGGTGCGCCTGAATTGCACGGAAGACGCTGCAAAGCAGGCTTGGCGCGAAGAAATGAACTGATCGCGCCCGATCAGTGGAAGGCAGAGGGCGCGGACAGACGTCCGTGCCCCTCTCTGTTTTTCCCAATGGCTTAAGCAGCGATCCCGAGGGCCTGTTGGAGCTGCCCGCGGCTGTAAAGCCTCACGCCTTTTGGGGTAGTTTCAACGGGCCAGAAACGTTCGCTGGTCAAAAAATCGACCCCGCTCGAAATCGCGACCGCCATCAAAGTAGGATCAAGGACATTATCGAGGCGAAACTGTATTTTTTGCGGACGTAACGCACGCGCCCACCGGGGGATAAGCCGCGCGTAAGCTTCTTGTACAGCAGCGCCATGCTGAGCCGACGACAGTGTCAACGACACTTTAAATGCGCCGGTGCTATCGAGCCCTGTGATCGCCCTGTCGGTTTCGTGAAGCTGGATCGTGACCCGCCTGGTGACCGGACGCAACTGATGCACCCATTCGGCCATCGTCACGGTCGGCGTGCCGGGCTCGATTTCAGAAATTCGCCCGAGCAGATACGGCCGTAACGATTCCGGCGTCGTGTACAGATGACTGAGATATTCGCGCCGTCGCGAACGTTGCTGGAGCGTGGTTGCGTGAACAGAATAAGCGAGCAGGCAGCGGCGCCCTGATGCGAGACTACGCTCGGCTTCTTGCACCGCCCGGCCAAGAATCGCCAAGTCAAGCGAGAGATAGTCGTGGCCGCTGCTGACGCCGGACTGCGCCCACGCGCGATCGTATCCGTAGGTTTTTCCATCGCCTGAGCGATAGACTGGCGCGATCCAATAACCCATCACGGCTTCTTCTTTCGCGCCCCAGATGGGAACGAAGGAAAACTCATGCCGCGTTGCGTCAGGCGGCGCAGTCGATTCCGGGCCATCGGCATTGCCGATCAGATGGACCAGGCTGCGAGAATTGATTCGCGTGTGCTTGATATCCGCCTTCAGCAGCTTTGTCGCTTCGTCGCCCAGATAGAAGCCATTTAGCGAGTCCTGCATTGTTGCGGTTTCGGATTCGAAATCGCGGCCAGGCAATTGCGCGTAGAGTACCAGGAACCCATCCCCCGCCGGAATTACCAGGTCGTCCTTGCCCAGGCAGCCTTGCAGAAAACGAAGGGAATTGGCGCGGATGCGATTGCCAATTGCCGCCCAATCGTCTCCCGCTGCGCGCTTGATATCGTCCAGGCCGATGACTTTAACTTGAGCAGATTCAAATGAACGGCCGAGCTGCGCAGATTCCTTGAGCTTGTGCGCCGCCTCAAGAAATATGGATTCGTCGAGCGCCATCTGAGCCTGCTTCTTTCTGGCACGGCGACACGCCGACTCATCCCTCCCTCAAGGTTGTTCAACCACGGCCAATATGTCGAGGCCATTTACAACGGAAAACAACAGCGCCGCCGGGATGAAACCGATTGTTGTGCGTATTAACCCGGCGAGATCATTTTCTCTGGCCGCACCACTTCGTCGAATTCCGCGTCTGTCACGTAGCCGCCGCCGACGGCCTCCTGCCGCAGCGTCGTACCGTTCTTATGCGCGGTCTTGGCGATCTTCGCGGCGTTGTCGTAACCGATCTTGGGCGCGAGCGCCGTCACCAGCATCAGCGAGCGGTCGAGGTTGGCCTTGATGTTGTCTTCGCGCGCGGTGATGCCGATGACGCAATTGTCCGTGAAGCTCACCGCCGCATCGCCGAGTAGCTGGCACGATTGCAGGAAATTGTAGGCCATCACCGGGTTGAACACGTTCAGCTCGAAATGGCCGGATGCGCCGGCGAAGGTCATCGCCGCCTGATTGCCGAAGATGTGGGCGCAGACCATGGTCATGGCTTCGCATTGCGTGGGATTGACCTTGCCGGGCATGATCGAGCTGCCCGGCTCGTTTTCCGGCAGCATCAATTCGCCCAGGCCAGAGCGCGGGCCGCTGCCCAGAAAGCGTATGTCGTTGGCGATCTTGAAGCACGCCGCCGCCGCCGCATTGATCGCGCCGTGGCTGAACACCATCGCGTCGTGCGCGGCCAGCGCCTCGAACTTGTTCGGCGCGGTGACGAAGGGCAGGTGCGTGATCGCCGCGATGCGCTCCGCCACCTTCTCGGCAAAGCCGATCGGCGCATTGAGCCCGGTGCCGACCGCCGTGCCGCCCTGCGCCAGTTCAAAAAGCCCTTCGAGGGTTTGTTTGAGGCGGTGATTCGCATTGTGGATCTGCTGCGCATAGCCGGAGAATTCCTGGCCCAAGGTGAGCGGCGTTGCGTCCTGCGTATGGGTGCGGCCAATCTTGATGATGTGCGCGAAGGCTTTCACCTTCACGTTCAGCGCGCCGTGCAGATGCGCGAGCGCCGGCATCAAATGATGTGTCATCTGCTCGGCGGCGGCGATATGCATCGCGGTCGGGTAGGTGTCGTTCGACGACTGGCTCATGTTGACGTGGTCGTTGGGGTGGACGGGCTTCTTTGAGCCCATCACGCCGCCGAGCATTTCGATCGCGCGGTTGCTGATCACCTCGTTGGCGTTCATGTTCGATTGGGTGCCCGAGCCCGTCTGCCAGACCACCAGCGGGAAATGATCATCGAGCTTGCCGTCGATCACTTCCTGCGCGGCGTTGACGATGGCTTCGCCGATCTTCGGATCGAGCCGGCCCAGCGCCATATTGGCCTCTGCCGCGGCGCGCTTGACGATGCCGAGGGCGCGGACCACCGATTTGGGCTGCTTTTCCCAGCCGATCTTGAAATTGCCCAGCGAGCGCTGCGTCTGCGCGCCCCAATAGCGGTCCGCGGGGACATCAAGGGCGCCGAATGTGTCGGTCTCGCTGCGTGTGGCGGGCATGGGGATTCCGGTGGTTGGTGTTGGCCGCGCTCCTAGCACGGAGCGGCCTGCACGCAACACCGGCTAGGCAATCGGATCGTCCGCTTCGCCGAGAATTTGGGGCAGGGTCCAGCGCAAGCTCACATCGCGCGCCGCCGCTGGCTCTTCGGTCTCGAAAGTGTCGGCGACGTCGAGCGCAACATCACAATGGAGCTTTTCGAGTCCGGCTTCGATCTGCCGGCGTAAGGTTGGCGTGAGCGTAAGGGCCAGTTCGCGCCGCTGCGTGCGAATGGTGGAACGCCATCCGGCGCGGGGCGTCGATTGGCCTGACCATGCGAGTTTGAACAGATGTTCGATGATGGTGGCCGTGCGGGAAAAGCTTTCGCGTCGCTCGCTTTTCCCCATGTCCTCCACCTCCTCGGCGAGCTTGTCCCACTCCACGGCAGCGTCACCTTTGCCGCGTGCGCGCAGCGCTTGAGCCTGGCTCAGGGTCCAGAGATAAAAGTCCTGCTCGTACAGGTCTTGCGGGCGGTGGTCGTGGGCCATGGGCGCAGTCTATCATGGATTGAGGCGAGGGCGAAGGTGTTCGACGGGCTGGATGAACTGGACTGGAAGGGCGGCGCGACGGTGCGCTGGGCGAAGCGTGACGAAACGCTGCTTCTGCGCCTCAACGAGATCACGAGCCAGACGCGCGTGTATAAGCAAACGCTTGATCAGTTCTTCCGCCGTGATTTTCGCGAATGGCGCCCGCGCTATGGTGATTTCGCCGTCGAGATTCTGGTCGAGCTGCGCGAGGGCCTGCCGCCGATCGACCTCGATAACATCGCCAAAGCGGTGCTCGACGGAATCAAGGGCGCAGTGTTCTTCGACGATGCGCAGGTGGCGCGGCTGCTTGTCGAACGCGCGCACGCGCCCGTGGAACGGCTGACGATTGCGGTAAGGCCGCTTACTTCTTTCGGAACGCGTCCAGGCTGACGACGGCGCCGGGCTCGTGTGCCACGTCGGGCGCTTCTTCCTGCGGGGCTCCGATCTGTTCGCCTTCGGGGCGCGGCTCGGCCTGGTCGAACTGTAGCCCGAAGCGCACGGACGGATCGTAGAAGCGCGTCAGCGCCGCGAACGGCACGACGATCGGATGTGGCTGGCCGGCGAATTTCAGGATCACGCGGAAGCGGTCGCTCTGTACGTCCAGATCCCAGAACTGGTGTTCGAGCACGATCGTCATCTCTTCGGGATAACGGGTGGTGAGATGATCGGGCAGGATCACGCCGGGCGCGTGCGTGCGGAAGGTGATGTAGAAATGGTGCCGGCCCGGCAGGCCGCGGGGCCCAATGGCGCGCTGCAGCGCGGCGCGCACCACATGACGCATCGCGTCCTGCATAAGCTGGTCGTAGCCGATCAAGTCTTCGGACAATGAAAGTCTCCGCCCAGTTCCGTCCGCCGCCCGTTATGCGCCAAGCCTTGGCCGAGATAAAACCCCGCGTCAACGCCCGCCGCATGTTGCGCGAATTGGCCCGTTCCGCGCGCCGCGTGACGCGAAAAGCAGCAGCGGCGAAATGGTTCTTCCTTGAGGAGAGTGTTGCGCCCGAAATGCGCATCGCATTCGCATCTGGAGAATAAGTCCCTGGCTCCTGTCGCGAGGCTGGCCTTGAGACTTTTGTGATTTTTATCGCAGGCGTGGCGGAAAATGAGAGGAATAAAGTCCCCGGCTTCTGTCGCCAGGCCGAATCTTCAATTGGAAAAATGGCGCATGCGCCGTCGAGGATAAGTCCCCGGCTTCTGTTGCCAGGCGCCGGGGGGCCCCGCCTAAAGGTGCTGAACCCTTAGGGCTTTAGGTCGGTTTTCTCGCACCGCTTACGCGGCGAGAGCATAACCTTCAGCGTGGTTGTCATTGGCAACTACGTTGATTTGGCCTGTGACGGGACCACCCGAGCAAAAGCAACGTCCTTCAACGTCCGTCGATCCTATTTCGGCCCCGCAATCGGACCCCATGAAGTCCGACTTCGCAACTCCGTCGCTTCGTCGGGACAGCCTTCGCGCATCAAGCGATGCACTGGCTTGCCCGGCCGAAGCGCGAAGCGCGAAGGCTGGTGGAGCCGCCGGGAATCGCACCCGGGTCCGATCCGTCTATCTCCGCGCGTTTATCGCCATAGTCGGCCCGAGAGCCGACAAGGCAAATATAGGCGTGGGCAAGTTCTAAGGAAAGGTAAGTTTGCTTTGGCCGACTCTCTGTTTCAGGCAGGCTGTGACCCGCGTGATTCAGGCAAGGGAGGGTCGCGTGGCAAAGAAATTTCTCGCCGAATTCATCGGCACGTTCACACTCGTCCTGTTCGGTTGCGGTTCGGCGGTGCTCGCCGGGGCAGATCACGTCGGACAACTTGGCGTCGCTTTCGCCTTTGGGCTCGCGATCGTGGCCATGGCCTACGGGATTGGCCCGATCTCCGGCTGCCATGTGAACCCGGCCGTGAGCCTTGGCGTGCTGATCGCAGGCCGCATGGGCCGCGAGGATTTCGTGCTCTACGTGATCGCCCAATTGTTCGGCGCAACCGCTGGGGCGGCGGTGCTGTGGCTAATCGCCAGCGGCGCGCCCGGTTATGATCTCGCCACCGCTGGCCTGGGCCAGAACGGCTATGGGCCGGGGTATCTTGGCGGCTACGGCCTGAATGCGGCCGCCACGTTTGAGGTTGTTGCAACCTTCCTGTTCCTGGTGGTGATCCTCGGCGTGACCGGTTCTGCCGGGCAGGGCCCTTTCGCCGGCCTGGCCATCGGCCTGACGCTCACCGTCATACACATCGTCGGCATCCAGGTGACCGGCGTATCGGTGAACCCGGCGCGCTCTTTCGGCCCGGCTGTGCTGGTTGGCGGCCAGGCGCTGGAGCAGCTCTGGCTGTTCATCCTGGCGCCGCTGGCCGGCGCGGCGATCGCCGGGCTGCTGTTCCGGCGGAAACTGTTGAGCGACTAGGCCCGCCCGCCTCGCAGAATCGGGGCGGCGGCGCTACTTGTGAGTAATGTCAGCCGCCGCCCTGCATTCCGCGCCCGCCGGGGTTCACCCCGAGCAGCAATATCTCGACCTGCTGGCCGACCTGCTCGCCCATGGGGTCAAGCGTGAGGACCGCACGGGCGTCGGCACGCTCGGCCTGTTTGGGCGGCAGATGCGGTTTGATCTTTCCGCCGGCTTTCCGGCGCTGACGACCAAGAAGCTGCACCTGAAGTCCATCATCGTCGAACTGCTCTGGTTCCTGCGCGGGGAGACCAACGTCAAATGGCTGCAGCAGCGCGGGGTTTCGATCTGGGATGAATGGGCCGATGAGCGCGGCGAGCTAGGCCCGGTCTATGGCAAGCAATGGCGTTCGTGGGAAAGCCGCGACGGGACCGAAATCGACCAGATCGCCAAGGTAGTCGAGGCGATCAAGACCAACCCCTATTCGCGCCGCCACATCGTATCAGCCTGGAATCC
>DASZPV010000177.1:0-4363 GCA_035549875.1 Caulobacterales bacterium | reverse complement strand
CGCCGGCCCACGACGCTGTCGAGCCCGTAGCGGCGGCGCACACCGAGGAAGATGCGCCGGCCATCGCCGCCCGCGCCGACACGCCGGAGGCGGCTGAACCTGAAATCGCAACGTCCGCCCACGACGCGTTAGACGCGTCGGCTGCGGAAGAGGCGCCGGCGATCGCCGCCTTCGACGCCACGCAAGAGGCGATCGCGTCTGAGATGGAGGCGCTGGATCGCGATGCGATACAGCCCGCGGCCGACGTACCGGCTGAGGTAGAGTCGCCAGCGATCGAGGCGGCGTCCAAACTGATCGCACCCGAACCCGAAACGCCGTCGGCGGATGTATCCGAGCCGGCCCTCGCCGCGCTGGTTGTGGAGCCCGAACCGCCGCCCGCGGAAACGCCGCTTGAGGCGGTTTTCGAGCCAGCCTCCGAGCCAAGCGACGTTGCGGCTATCGAGACGGCCGAAGCTGCGTTCGAGCCGGATCACGCCGATGCGCCGGCCGCATCGGCCATCGAGACCGTTGAAAACGAAACCGCCTTGTTCGTCGAAGCGCCGCCCGAAGAAAACACAGCCGAAGACCCCGCGTTGTTTCCCGCGATTCCGGCGCATGACGAAGCCGCGCTGTTTACGCGAGGCGTCGAACTTGCCCCGGAAGTCTTTGCAGAGATCATTCCTTATTCCCCGCCCAAAGAGGAGCCAGCGCCAGAAGGGGCGCTCAGCGCCGCGTCGGAAGCCGCCAGTCGCGCGCCAGAAGACCTCGCCGCACCGCGGCTGCCGGCTCAACCATCGGCGCTCGTCGTGGCATTCTCCTGGCTGGGAGCGCGAACGTCCGCGGCGCGTGCCTGGCTGCGCGCGCGTCTGCCGCGTGGCCGCGAGAAACCCGCGGCGCCGGCGGGACCGATACCGTCGCGCAGACGCACGTTCTGGCCAAAGCCGGACGCCCGCCCGCCCGGCTTCCGGCCGAATGTCCGCAAGATCGCGATCATGAGCGGCTGGGCCTGCGTGCTGATTACCGCCGCCATCGCCGGGTTCTTCATTTTTCTCACGCGCGACCTGCCCTCGACGCGTTCGCTATGGACGGCGAATAATTCCACCAGCCTTACGTTCGTCGATCGTCGTGGGCGGGTGATTATCCGTGAAGGCGCCGAGAACGCGCCGCCCGTGGATCTGAAGCGCCTGCCGCCCTACGTGCCGCAGGCGATCATCGCCATTGAAGACCGGCGCTTCTATGATCACTTTGGCGTCGATCTGAGCGGGCTGATGCGCGCGGCGGCCTCGAACATGAAAGCCGGCCATGTCGTTCAAGGCGGCTCGACGATCACCCAGCAATTGGCGAAGAACCTGTTTCTCACCAACAACCGCACCTTCCAGCGCAAGGTTCAGGAAGTTGCGCTCGCCCTGTGGCTGGAAAGCCAGTTTTCCAAGCGGGATATTCTCGCGCTGTACATGTCCCGCGTCTATTTCGGGGCCGGCGCGTATGGCATCGAGGCCGCGGCCGAGCGGTATTTCGACAAGCCGGCAAGAGACTTGACGCTCGCCGAGGCGGCGTTGCTGGCTGGGCTGGTAAAAGCGCCGTCGAAACTCAACCCCGCCGCGCAGGACGCGGCAGCGAAGGCGCGCGCGAAAATCGTGCTCGACGAAATGCTGGGCGCTGGCTTTATCACCGCCGCTCAGCACCAGACGGCGCTCAAGGCGCCGCTTTCGATCAGCCGCAACAGTCCGAACGGCAACCTCGGCTATTTCCGCGACTGGATCGACCCGCAACTGACGCAGGTAATCGGCGATCAGCGCGACGCCTTTATAATCGAGACCACGCTCGATCTGGATGCGCAGAGGGCGGCCGAAGCTACGCTCACACAGATCATCGAGCGTGAGCGCAAGGCGCGCAATGTTTCGCAGGGCGCGGTGTTGGCGATGGATGCGAGCGGCGGCGTCACCACGATGGTGGGCGGGTTGAATTATGGCAAGGCCGAGGGCCAGAGCGAATTCAACCGCACCACGCAGTCGCTGCGCGCGCCCGGCTCTTCGTTCAAATACTTCATCTACATGACGGCGATGGCGAAGGGCATGACGCCCTGGAATATCTATGTCGATAAGCCGGTCGTGTATGGCGATTGGGCGCCAGGCAATTACGAGGACAAATATTATGGCCCGGTAACGCTTGCTGCGGCCTACGCAAAATCGCTCAACATGGTGGCGATCCAACTCGCTAATGATGTCGGCGGGCGCGCGGTGATCGATACGGCGCAGAGCCTCGGCGTTGGCAAGCGATTACAGGATTATCGTTCGCTCGGTCTCGGCGCGCAGGGCATGACGGTGATGGAAATGGTCACCGGCTACGGGGCCATGGCGGCAGGCGGATATCCGATCGAGCCGCACGGCATCGAGCGCGTGCGCCGCGCGAATGGACAAGTGCTATGGGCCCGCCGCCCCGCCGCGCCGCCCCGCCAGGTGATCGACGATCGCACGATGCGGATGATGAATTACCTTGGCACGGGCGTGGTGCGCGCCGGCACTGGCACGCGCGCGCAAATTCCGGGCCGGGAGATCGCCGGCAAGACCGGCACGTCCAATGATTATCGCGACGCCTGGTTCATCGGCTACGTGCCCGGCATGGTCGCCGGCGTGTGGCTCGGCAACGACAACAACACCTCGATGACGAAAGTGACCGGCGGGCTGCTCGCCGCGGAAGTGTGGCACGATTTCATGGTCGTCGCCTTGCGCGACACGCCGATCCAGCAATTAGCGATGCCTGAGACCGAAGAAGTGCCGCTGCCGGAAGCAAGCGGCGAAGTAACCGAAACGCCGCCGGCCGCGCTTGTGACCACGCCCCCGCTTGCGCCCGAAGCGGCGCCGCCGCCGCTCGCCATCACGCCGGTTGGCGGCGATGGCTGAGCGCGCCTGGAAGATTAATCAGGCGGCGGCGCCGTAAGCGTGGAGCGTTTGCCCGCTATTGCGCAGCCAATTGCGGCCCATCACGTAATCGGGGCAGCATTTGCGCACGAGCGACCAGAACTTGGTCGAGTGGTTCATCTCGACGAGGTGGGCCACTTCATGCGCGGCGAGATAATCCAACACATAGGGCGGCGCCAAAATAACGCGCCATGAAAATGCCAGGACGCCATCGGCCGTACACGAGCCCCAGCGGCTGCGCGTATCTTTTATCTGAACGCCCGCGGGCGTGACGCGCAACGTTGCGGCATGCGCGGCGATGCGGCGGGTGAAATCGGCTTTGGCTTCAGCCATGAGGAAGCGCTTCACGCGCGTGGCGAAGATGTCGGCGTCCGGCGCGCCGATGATCAGCCGCGGAACAGGCCCCTTCTCCAGGGTCGCGGGCGCGCGCCCATCGACGCGCTTGAGGCGGTATTCGACGCCGCGTATCGGCAGCAATGCCCCGGGCGCGAAAGGCGCGGCTTCCGGCAATTGCGCAAGCTGGTGGGCGATCCAGACCGCGCGCTCCGCAGCGAACGCCGCCGCCTTGTTGCATTGGCGCGACGACGGCGACACCGCGACCGCCTCACGCTTTGTGGGGTCGATACGCACCGCGATGCGCCGCGCCCTTGGGTTGATGATCAGTCGAACCGAAATCGACGAGCCCTCAGCATCGACCGTCACCGTGGTCGGCGGCTTGCTGAAGGGGGCTCGAATCGTCCGCATGCAGAGAATACTGCCACAGGCCCCTTGTCCGGCGCGCGGCGAAAATGCGGGTTACAGCGCCTTATATATTAACAGCCGCCCCTTGACCGGCCTTGGCTATACCTACTACCTTGTAATTTAATGGTAGCTTCGAAAGCAAGAAAGCGCGCCGACCCGTTCGCCGGCCTTCGCAAGGGCGTGCTGGAAGTGCTGGTTTTGCGCCTGATCGGCGGCGAAAAGCTTTATGTCGCCGACATGCTGAAGCGGCTGCAGAACGCAGAATTCAAAACCGCCGCTGGCACGCTCTATCCCTTGCTCGGCCGGCTTCGCCGCGAGGGTTTGATCGAGCACGAGTGGAAAGAATCCTCATCGGGCCCGCCGCGAAAATATTACACGCTGACGCGCGCCGGCGCGCAGCGGCTCGAAGCCCTCACACTGTTCTGGTCGCGCGTGAATAACGCGCTCGAAGCTGATTAAGGCGCGTCGATCGTGGCAACGCGCCAGCCCTTCTCCCCTTGTAGGACAAGGTGGATCGCGCGTCAGCGCGAGACGGATGAGGGGTGTGCGCGCAAACGTCGGCGAATATTGTATGTCGGTTATTCGCCAATTTTGTTGAAAAACTCGGCTGCATCGTCGGGCGAAGCATGATTCCATCTGCTTGAGGGCAAGCGATGGAGACGTTGATGATGGGAGAGAAGTCGGGCGCGCAAAGCCCCTTGTTTTATCAATTTAATCTCGAT
>DASZPV010000176.1:0-4638 GCA_035549875.1 Caulobacterales bacterium | reverse complement strand
GCGAAGGCATAGGCGTTCACCCTCCCCGCGAGGGGAGGGTCGGATGCGTAGCATCCGGGGTGGGGTGAACCACGACGCCGCCAGCCTTGGCGCCTTTTTCTTCAATTGCGGAGGCTCACCCCACCCCGTCTCGCGCGTTCCGCGCTTCGCCGACCCTCCCCTCGCGGGGAGGGTGAAAAGTCGCGCGTTGGGCGGATGACATCCCGCGCCCTCACTCCTATGGTCCGCCGCTTTCAAACTAGGGAATCAGCCATGCCGTCCGTCGCGCCGATCAGCCAGGCCATGAAGCGTATCAAGCCGTCGCCGACGATCGCGATGACCGATCTGGCGCGCTCGCTGAAGGCGCAGGGGCGGGACATTATCTCGCTCTCGGTCGGCGAGCCCGATTTCGATACGCCGGAAAATATCAAGGAAGCGGCGATCGCCGCGATCCGGCGCGGCGAAACGAAATACACGGCGGTTGACGGCATTGCCGAACTGAAGGCGGCGATCAGCGCCAAGTTCAAGCGCGAGAACAATCTCGAGTACAAGCCGAGCCAAATCAGCGTCGGCGCCGGCGGCAAGCAGGTTCTGTTCAATGCGCTGCTGGCGACGGTGAATGCGGGCGACGAGGTGATCATCGGCGCGCCCTATTGGGTGAGTTATCCGGACATCGTGAATTTCTGCGACGGCGTTCCGGTGATCGTGCAGATGAAAGTCGAGAACGGCTTCAAGATGCAGCCGGAGGATCTGGAGCGCGCGATTACGCCGAAGACCAAATGGGTGATCCTGAACTCGCCGTCGAACCCGACTGGTGCGGCGTACACGGCGGCTGAACTGAAGAAGCTGACCGACGTGCTGGTCCGCCACCCGCATGTGTGGATTTTGACGGACGATATGTACGAGCACCTCGTCTATGACGATTTCAAATTCGCGACACCCGCGGCGGTGGAGCCTTCGCTGTACGACCGCACGCTGACGCTCAATGGCGTATCGAAAACCTATTGCATGACCGGCTGGCGCATCGGCTATGCCGGCGGGCCCGAAGCCTTGATCAAGGCGATGGGTTCGCTGCAAAGCCAATCGACCACCAACCCGAG
Organism: Caulobacterales bacterium; assembly: GCA_035549875.1. Taxonomy (GTDB): domain Bacteria; phylum Pseudomonadota; class Alphaproteobacteria; order Caulobacterales; family Aquidulcibacteraceae; genus JAKFWI01. Next base: position 3,559 of record DASZPV010000176.1, on the reverse strand, counting down.
CGCAATTTCGCAATGGGCGGCGGTGGAGGCGCTGAACGGGCCGCAGGATTTCATTGCGCGCAACAATAAAGTGTTCAAGGAACGCCGCGATCTGGTTGTTTCAATGCTGAACCAGGCGGCGGGCCTGAAATGCCCGACGCCGGAAGGGGCGTTCTACGTCTATCCGTCCTGCGCCGGCGCGATCGGCAAAACCGCGGCGAGCGGTAAAAAAATCGATACGGACGAAGATTTCGCCAAGGAATTGCTTAATGCCGAGGGCGTGGCGCTGGTGCATGGCGGCGCGTTCGGCCAATCGCCGGCATTCCGCGTTTCCTACGCGACGGCGAACAAAGTGCTGGAAGATGCGTGCACTCGCATCCAGCGGTTTTGCGGCAGTTTGAAGTGACCGATGTCATCACGCTTTGGCGCTGCGTTGCGGCCGCCGAGCGAGACGACATTGAGACTACGGGACGGTTCCGCATGCCTGCCGGCGGCGGAACAGGGCACAAGTACTTTGCGCTAAACCAGGCGGACGCACTGCGTTTTGGCGCCGCCTTGAAGGTTTTCGGTGAATCAGACCTTTGGCTGGCTTCGGCCGAAGCGCCTGCTGGCTTGCTAGCGATCGCCAAAAACCGTTTCTTTGAGGTGACTACAGAAGGCCCTGTGGAGGCCGTTTTGCTGGGCGTCCAAGACTTGCCCCGGCTTGGCCCCGCGGGCATTATCAATGCGCTAGGCGATATTGACGATGACTCCGCAAAACCCCGCTGACGCAATTCTTGAAATCACCCTTCGCCCCGGCGGCGCGATCGATGACGTGATGCGCCTGCGGGAGTTGCGGGCGCCATTGTTCCACCAACCGGACTCTCGGACTGGTCATGGCGCGCTGATTGAAGTCAGTGGCGAATTGCTTTGGCGAGCGGGGCAGACGCGACGGGCGGCGGCCTGGTTTCTGGCGCCCGAACTGGCGCGTGCGCAATTCCCGCCGGGCGCGGCGTTTTGGTCTTTCGGTATGGACGGCCGAATTGTGGAATGGCTGGGCGCGGAGGCGGTTGTTCCGGCGGAATGACGCGCTAATTATCGGAACAGCCTGTACCTGCCTGTTTTGACCTGAAGGAGAGCGTCATGGAACCTGATATTGGTCTGGACAAGAAGGCGCGCGCTGACGTTGCCGATGCGCTGGCGCAGGTTCTGGCGGACAATTACGCGCTCTACCAGAAGACCCATTCTTACCACTGGAACGTGACCGGCGCGCGCTTCCGCGAACTGCATCTGATGTTTGAGGAACAATACAACGCGCTCTGGACCGCGACGGATGAGCTTGCCGAACGCATCCGCGCGCTGGGCGCGCTGGCGCCGAGCCTGGCGAGCATGAAAAAGAAGGCCGCGATCTTGGCCGACAATGGCGAGGCCTCGGCCGAGCAGATGGTGCTCAACCTGATGAAGGGCCACGAGACGCTGGCCAAATCCTGCCATGCGGCGCGCGAAAAGGCCGACGAGGCGGACGATCAGGTTACGGTCGACCTGATGAATGCGCGGGCGGCCTATTCCGAAAAAACGGCGTGGATGCTGCGGGCGACGGCGGAGGGGTAGGCGGACCGCCGGCGTCTCGCCGGCATGCCATGCGCATGGGCAAAAAAGCCGGCGGTCCAAAAAGAAAAGCCGCGCTGCCCAAGGGCGCGCGGCTTAAAAGTTGAGCCTCAAGGGGGGAGGGAGCGGCCAGGATAACTGGACGCCGTGCGAAAGAGGCGATCGCAACATCTGACAACTTAGGGTCAGACGCGCCCGCAACAAGGGCTGTGAGCCCTATTGCGGTGATTTAATTTTCGCCCCTCAGGCGAGTTCGCGGGCGGCGCGCTTGCGCAGGTTGGGGTCCAGGTGGCGCTTGCGGACGCGGATCGATTTGGGCGTGATCTCGACCAGTTCGTCGTCCTCGATCCAGGCGATGGCCTGTTCGAGGGTTAATTTCCGCGGCGGCGTCAGGCGCACGGCTTCGTCCTTGCCGGAGGCGCGGACATTGGTGAGCTTCTTGCCCTTCATCGGATTGACTTCGAGGTCTTCGCGCCGGGCGTTCTCGCCGATGATCATGCCTTCATACACTTGCGCGCCCGGATCGATGAACATGACGCCGCGCTCTTCCAGATTCCATAGCGCATAGGCCGCCGCCTCGCCGCCGTCGTTGGAAACAAGCGCGCCGCTGCGCCGGCCGGGCACGTCGCCGCGATAGGGCGCCCATTCGTGGAACACGCGGTTCATCACGCCCGAGCCGCGCGTATCGGTGAGAAATTCGCCGTGATAGCCGACCAGGCCGCGCGCGGGCGCGTAAAACACCAGCCGCGTCTTGCCGCCGCCGGATGGTTTCATCTCCTGCATCTCGCCTTTGCGCAACGAGACCTTCTCGATCACCACGCCGGCGAATTCGTCATCGACGTCGATGGTGACTTCCTCGATCGGCTCCAGTAGCTCGCCGGTTTCCGGATCGGTCTGGCGCAAAGCCTGCGGACGGGAGACGGAAACCTCGAAGCCTTCGCGGCGCATGGTTTCCAGCAGTACGCCCAATTGCAATTCGCCGCGCCCGGCGACCTCGAACGCATCCTTGTCGTCAGTCTCGCGCACGCGGATCGCGACGTCTTTCTCCGCTTGCGAAAACAGCCGGTCGCGGATCACGCGCGATTGGACTTTATCGCCGTCGCGCCCGGCGAGCGGGGAATCGTTGATGGATACGGTGATCGCCAGGGTCGGCGGATCGATCGGCGTGGAATGAATCGGCTCGGTCACCTCGATCGCGGCGATCGTATCGGCGACTGTGGCTTCGCCGAACCCGGCGAGCGCGATGATGTCGCCGGCGCCGGCGCTATCGACCGCCGTGCGTTTCAAGCCGCGGAACGCCAGCACTTTGGAAAGCCGCGCGCGCTCCATTTCGCCGCCGGCGCGCGATAGCGCCTTGACCGTATCGCCCGCCTGCACGCGGCCCGATTCAACGCGCCCGATGAGGATGCGCCCCAGAAACGGATCGTGATCGAGCAGCGTGACGAGCATCGTGAACGGTTCGTCGGCGTGCTTGGCCGCCTTCGGCGGACGCACGTGCGTGAGGATCGTCTCAAATAAGGGCGAGAGGGTTTCATGCGGATCACTGAGATCGCGCACGGCCCAGCCCTGTTTGCCGGAGGCATAAAGCGCCGGAAAATCCAATTGCTCGGGGCTGGCGCCCAGTTTGTCGAACAGGTCGAACACTTCGTCGAGCGTTTTGTCGGGCTGTGCGTTCGGGCGATCGGCCTTGTTGAGCACGACGATCGGCTTCAGGCCCTGTCGCAAAGCCTTCCCGAGCACGAATTTCGTCTGCGGCATCGGGCCTTCCTCGGCATCGACCAGCAGCAGGCAGCCATCGACCATCGACAGGATGCGTTCCACCTCGCCGCCGAAATCGGCGTGGCCAGGCGTGTCGACGACATTGATCCGCGTGGCGCCCCACATCACCGACGTGCATTTGGCCAGGATGGTAATGCCCCGCTCGCGCTCCTGCGGGTTGGAATCCATCGCCCGCTCGGTGCGCGCCTCGTTCTCACGATAGGCGCCGCCCTGG
>DASZPV010000175.1:0-3684 GCA_035549875.1 Caulobacterales bacterium | reverse complement strand
CTGGTCGAGGATGCGGGGCTGCTGGAGGAGGTGGCGGGGCTCGCGGAATGGCCGGTGGTCGTGCTCGGCGATATGGACAAGGCGTTTCTCGATCTGCCGGCGGAAGTGATCCGGCTGACCATGCGCACGCACCAGCGTTATTTCGCGGTGCGCGATGGCAAGACCGGCAAGCTCGCGCCGCATTTCATCACGGTGGCGAATGTCGAGCCGCGCGACGGCGGCAAGGCGATCGCGGCGGGCAATGCGCGCGTGCTGAGCGCGCGGCTGAACGATGCGCGGTTCTTCTGGGACGGGGACCGCAAGATCAAGCTGAAAGATCGCGTTGAAAAACTGAAGCAGATCGTATTCCACCAGAAACTAGGAACGGTTTACGACAAGGTTCAGCGCGTGCGCGCGCTCGCCCGCGAACTCGCGCCGCTGGTTGGTGCTGATCCGGAACTGGCTGACCGCGCGGCGCTGCTGGCGAAGGCTGATCTTGTTACCGAGATCGTCGGCGAATTTCCCGAACTGCAAGGCCAGATCGGGCGGCAGCTTTTTCTTTTGCAGAACGGTCTCTCGGTTGATGGAAGCGCAACGGGAACCCCTCCCCCTCGTGGGGAGGGGCAGGGGAGGGGGGAACCCGCGATCGATCAAGCGCAGGCGTCCAGTCGATCGGTCGTTCCCCCCACCCCTAACCCCGCCCCACGAGGGGGCGGGGAAGCGCCTTTATCTGCGCGCGACGTGCAAAGCATCGCGACAGCGATCGAAGATCACTATCGGCCATTAGGGCCGAACGATCGCGTGCCGAACGATCCGGTCGCGATCACTGTCGCGCTCGCGGATAAGATCGATACCCTCGTCGGATTTTGGGCGAACGATGAGAAGCCAACGGGGTCAAGCGATCCTTATGCACTTCGGAGAGCGGCCCTTGGTGTTGTTAGGATTACGGTAGGCGCTCAACAGCGAATTGGGTACGGGCCGCTGTTTCGCCTAAAAATGATCGCAGCGGCGATAAATCGCTCTAGCCATGAGATGGCGAAAGCGGATCGCGAAGGGCTGGAGCTTGCAGCACGGGAAGGGCTGTCGATTCCGGATGTGACCGATACACTTAGCGAAGTTCGAACTCACCTCTCGGCTGAGGTAGCCGCGAAGCAGCAGGAATTGCATGCGCAAGGCTATTCCGTAGAGGGCTTCCTCAAACGGGCCGACGATCTGCTGTCATTCCTCGCTGATCGCCTCAAAGTCCAACTCCGCGACCAGGGCAAGCGCCACGATCTCGTAGATGCTGTGTTCGCGCTGGGCGACGACGATCTCGTCCGCATTGTCGCGCGGGTTGAGGCGCTCGATAAATTCCTCAAGACTGACGACGGCGCAAACATCCTCGCCGGCTATCGCCGGGCGGCGAACATACTCGCGGCGGAGGTGAAGAAGGGACAGGGGGTTGCGGAGGGCGTCTATGACGCCGCGGTGCTCGCCCAAAACCCCCAGCCGGCGGAACGGGCTTTGCTGGATGCGGTTAACCGGATCGGGCCGGAAGCCAGGAAGCTTGTCGAAAAGGAACAGTTCGAGGCGGCGATGACGGCTTTGGCCGGCCTGCGCGCGCCGCTCGACCTCTTTTTTGAACAGGTGTTGGTGAACGATCCGAATCCCGAAGTGAGACGTAACCGCCTCTTGCTATTGACCCAAATCCGCGATGCGCTGGGCGCGGTCGCCGATTTCTCGAAGATCGAAGGATGAGTCCATGAGCGCCGCCGTAAAGGCCAGCCCCCAGACTGCCGAGGCCCGCTGGGTCTATGCGTTTGGCGCCGGATCGGCCGAGGGCGACGCCTCGATGAAGAACCTGCTCGGCGGCAAGGGCGCCAACCTCGCCGAGATGAGCAATCTCGGCTTGCCGGTGCCGCCCGGCTTCACCATCACCACCGAAGTCTGCACCGCTTATTACGACAACAATCGTGATTACCCCGCGAGCCTCGAAGCGCAGGTCGATGCCGCGCTGGCGATTGTGGAAAGCCATGTCGGCCGCAAATTCGGCGACGCGTCCGCGCCGCTGCTGGTATCTGTGCGTTCGGGCGCGCGCGCCTCGATGCCGGGCATGATGGATACGGTGCTCAATCTCGGCCTCAACGATGAGACCGTAGAGGGGCTCGCGACGCTCGCGGGCGATCGACGCTTTGCGTTCGATTCCTATCGCCGCTTCATCCAGATGTATTCCGATGTCGTGCTCGAACTCGATAGCAGCGTGTTCGATGAAATTCTCGAAGGCTACAAGGAAGAAAACGATTTCCGCCTCGATACGGAGCTTGCCGCCGAGGATTGGGAGAAGATCGTCAAATCCTACAAGGACGCCGTGCAGCGCGAGTGGGGCAAGCCGTTTCCGTCCAGCGTGAAGGAACAGCTCTGGGGCGCGATCGGCGCGGTGTTCCGCTCCTGGATGAGCGACCGGGCGATCTTCTATCGCAAGCACAACGATATCCCGCAAAGCTGGGGCACGGCCGTCAATGTGCAGGCGATGGTGTTCGGCAATATGGGCGAGACCAGCGCGACGGGCGTTGCCTTCACGCGCGATCCCTCCACCGGCGCCAAGCGCTTCTACGGCGAATATCTGATCAACGCGCAGGGCGAGGATGTCGTCGCCGGCATTCGCACGCCCAAGCCGATCACCAGGGCCGCGCGTGAAGAGATGGAAGAGCCGGGCCTGTCGCTCGAAGAAGCGCTGCCGGAAGTTTACGGCCAATTGGTCGAGGTCTACCAGAAACTCGAGGGCCATTACCGCGACATGCAGGATATCGAGTTCACCGTCGAGCGCGGCAAACTCTGGATGCTGCAAACCCGCAACGGCAAGCGCACAGCAAAAGCGGCGCTGAAAATCGCCGTCGATATGGCGGGTGAGGGGCTCATCACCCAGGCCGAAGCGGTGGCGCGGATCGATGCTTCATCGCTCGATCAATTGCTGCACCCCACGATCGCGCCCGGCTACAAGCGCGACGTGATCTGCGCTGGCCTGCCGGCTTCTCCCGGCGCGGCGGTGGGGCAGGTGGTGTTCGATCCGGACGAAGCGGCCGATCTCGGCGCGCGCGGCGAAGACGTGATCCTCGTGCGCGATGAAACCAGCCCGGAAGATATTCACGGCATGCATGCGGCGCGCGCCATCGTGACCGCCCGCGGCGGCATGACCAGCCACGCCGCCGTCGTTGCGCGCGGCATGGGGCGGCCCTGCGTTTCCGGCGCCGGCGATGTGCGCATCGATCTGGCCGCCGGATGGTTCACGGTGCGCGGGCGCCCGGTGCGCAAGGGCGATGTGATCACGGTCGATGGGTCGAAGGGCGAAATCCTGATGGGCGCGGCGGACATGGTCCAGCCCGAGGTCAGTGGCGATTTCGGCTTGCTGATGGGCTGGGCCGACAAGTTCCGCCGCCTGAAAGTGCGCGCCAACGCCGAAACGCCGGAGGACGTGGCTACCGCGAAGAAATTCGGCGCCGAAGGCATTGGCCTCTGCCGCACCGAGCACATGTTCTTTGACGCCGCGCGCATCGCCGTTGTGCGCGAAATGATCCTTGCCGAAACGACGCAGGGACGGGTGGCGGCGCTGAAAAAACTGCTGCCGTTCCAGCGCGCGGACTTCAAGGCAATTTTCGAAATCATGGGCGATCTGCCCTGCACGATCCGGCTGCTCGATCCGCCGCTGCACGAATTCCTGCCGCATTC
>DASZPV010000174.1:0-11010 GCA_035549875.1 Caulobacterales bacterium | reverse complement strand
CTCGATGAAGCGATCGAGCGCGCGATCGCCCCGCTGATCGGCCTCGCCGCCGTCACGCTCGCGCGGATTTACGAGCGCGCCTTCGCCGAAGCCGCGATAGCCCCGCCGATGTCGCCAACGGGCCTCGATGCGTTCTTCACGACGATGTCGGCCCCGATCAACGTGATCGCCAACAAGATCGCAGACGGCGCGGAAAAAAAGCTCGTGCTGGCGATGTACGCCGAGTTTCAAAAGAGCGGCAAGGTGCGCGCCACCCTGCCGGCGGACGACCGCGAAGTGCGCGCGCTTTATGCGCTGGAAGTGCTGAACGTGCCGCTCTCGACGCTGAACGCCAAATGGCCGCGCGAAATCGGCAAGGCCCATGGGCAGGGGGAATTTCCTGCGCGCGGCGAAGACATCGCCGCGCCGCCGCGCAAACCGAAAGCCGAAAAGCCCGAAGCCATTGCCCCGCCCGCGCCGGCTATTGCGCCGGCCGCGCCAGAACCCGAAGCCGCAACACCTCGCCCCGGCCCGCGCCTGCATCGCGAAGACCCGATCGTCGATGCGCCCTCCATCGGCGCAAAAACCGCCGCGCGGCTGGAAGCCGTCGGCCTGCGCACCGTCGCCGATCTGCTCGCCGCCGAACCCGAACAGGCCGCCAAGACCGTCAAGGTCAGCCACATCACGCCGCCGGTGATCCGCGACTGGCAGGCCCAGGCCATGCTCGCCTGCGCGATTCCGGCGCTACGCGGCTTCGATGCGCAGGTGCTCGTCGCGTGCGGCGTGCGCGATCTGGAGGATCTCGCCGCGCAGGACGCTGAAACAATCGCCGGACTGGTTGAAGATTATCTGCAGACATCCGAAGGCAAGCAGATGTCGCGCTCGTCCAAGCCCGCCTCACGCGAAACCATCGCCAGTTGGATCGAAGCGGCGCAAGCCGGCGGCCACGAGGATCGCAACGCGGCTTAAGCTACTCCCCGCCGAGCATCTGACGCGTCAGCGCGATCTTGCCGGACTCAATGTCAGCCACCGCGATCGCGGGATAGCCGACGCTTCCCTTCGCGCTTTCGCGCCACGCCAAGATGATGAGGTCGCGGATTTCCGCAGCGCTGAGCGCCAGACGTTTCGCCGCGAACGCCGCGCCCTCCTTTATCACCGGCGCATTCTTGTCCGGCGTCGGCCAGGCGAAGGCGCCGCGGGCTTCAAGCTCGTAGAGGGGCGTCACGTGGCCGAAGCTTTCCAGAATGTCGGCGGCGACGCGCTGCATGAGCGGGCAATTGCAATCGCGGAACGCCGGCGCCGCTGCGGCGATCGCCGCGCGATCGACGTTGTCTTGAACGAACTGGTTCTCCCAACGGACATGAAACCCGCGCCGATTGGGAAAATTTTGTGGATTCGGAAAATCGCCCCAGCCGTCATAATGCACGCTCGCATGCTGGGGCTGCGTAACGTCCGCGACGAAATGGCTCCATACGCCGAGATCGCGGATGGTAAGCTGCTCGCGCAGCGCCCGATCAGCGGCAAACCAGGCGCGATCCTGCGCGCTGACGGCCTTCTGCTCGCCGATGCTCAGCGCGCGCCAATAAGCAAAATCCTTCACCAACTGCTGATAGCCGTCGATGATCGAATACGGCAGATAGCCGGCCTTGTACTGATCCGTTCCGGCGGCGTTGAGCGCGGCGTCATATTCGGCGCGGGTTTCGGGCAGCGCCGACAGGGCGAGAGCGCCCAAGACCTTTCCATCGTCGGTCATATCGAGGAAATGGCCGGCGTCGCGCTCGGAATCGTGCGCCTTACCGGCGCCGCGCGAGCGATCCGGCTCGTTGGCGAACTCGCCAATCGCCGTTCGCGCGGTCGGCGCCCGCACAAACGCCGGAACCTCCGCCGGCAACAGGCCGATCGCGGCGCTGCTCGCCCAGCGATGGCCGGCCGGACCCCACGCATAAGCCGGGGCAGCCAGACAAAGCATCGCCAGTGAAAAAATTCCCGCCCGCATGGCGCTTTCTTTCACGCCTTTGATGACAGCGGCAAGACGGCGCTAGAGTTTAGGCAGATAGTCGAATGATGACTCTCCGCATCGTGATCGCTGCGCTCGCTGCGTTGTTGTTCTGCACAGGCCCCGCCCGTGCGGCGCTGCCGGTGATCGAGATCGAAGCCGCGCAGCGCGCCGATGCGCCCGACTTCTTCGTGATCTGGCTCACCGGCGATGGCGGCTGGGGAAAGATGGAGCGGGAGGTGAGCCGGCGCCTCGCCGCCGCCGGCGCGCCGACGGTCGGCATCTCATCGTTCCGCTATTACGCCCGCCCGCGCAAATCCGCCGACACCGCCGCCGCGATCGCCGCACTCGTCCCCGCCTATGCCGCACGCTGGGGCAAGACACGCTTCGTTCTGGCTGGCTTTTCCTTCGGCGCCGCCTCTGGCCCGTTTGTCGTGCGGGCGCTGGCGCCTGCGGCGCGCGAAAAGCTGGCCCTCGCCGCCTTCCTCTCCCCCGGCGCGCGCGCGAATTTCTGGGCGGGCCCATGGAGCTGGCTGGGCGTAGGCTTCGGCCCGAAGGTGGCGCCGGCAATGGCCGCGCTGGCGCCAACGCCCGTGCTCTGCATCGGCGGCGCGGGCGTGTTCGGCGACGTTTGCCCACAAACCGCGCCAGCCGGCATGGTCTCCGTCCACCTGGCCGGCGGCCATCTGCTGACCAATCAATACGATGAGATCGCCCGCCTGATCCTCGCGGAAAGCAGCCGGCGCAAATGATCGCGCCAATACGTCCCGCGCGTCCAAATTGACGCAGGAAGGGGGATTGACCCAGCCCCGGCGGCGCAGCCTTGTCTCCTTAGGCGGGGCGCATGCTATTCAATTCGTTCGAGTTCCTGCTCGTGTTCCTGCCGGCGACACTCGCGCTTTATTATGGCGCGCGGCGCTGGTTCGGGCTGAACGCGGCGCTAGCCGTGCTCGCGGCGGCGTCGCTCGCCTTCTACGGCTATTGGAGCATCCGCGCAGTTCCGCTCCTGCTCGCCTCGATTGCGGCGAACTATCTGCTGGGACTCTGGCTTTACCGCAGCAAGGCGCGCGCGATCCTGATCGCCGGGATTGTGCTCAATCTTTCAGTGCTGGGATTTTTCAAATACGCGAACTTTTTTGCCGCCAATTGGGATGCGATCACCGGCGCGCAATTCAACCCGATGGCGATCATCCTGCCGCTCGGCATTTCGTTTTTCACGTTCGAGCAGATCACGTTCCTTGTTGATGTCTATCGCGGCCGGACCGAGCCCGGCCGGCCGCTGACCTATGGTCTGTTTGTCGGATTTTTCCCGCACCTCATCGCCGGCCCGATTGTCCAGCACCGCGATCTCGGCAAGCAGCTTGCCGAAGGCGGCGACGGGGACGCCTGGCGCAGCATCGGCCTGGGACTTTCCATCTTCGCCATTGGCCTGGCAAAAAAAGTGCTGCTGGCCGAAACGCTGGAGCCTTATGCGTCCGGCCTGTTCGAGGCCGCCGACCGCGGCCAGACCGTCGCCATGGGCGCGGCATGGGTTGCGGCGCTGGCCTACACGCTGCAAATCTTCTTCGATTTCTCCGGCTATTCTGACATGGCGACGGGCCTGGCCCGCATGCTCGGCTACAAACTGCCGATCAATTTCCTAGCGCCCTATCGCAGCGGATCGATCATCGAATTCTGGCGGCGTTGGCACATCACGCTCAGCACCTTCCTGCGCGACTATCTCTACATCCCGCTGGGCGGCAATCGCCTCGGAAGCGCGCGCCGCTACATCAACCTGCTGGCGACCATGCTGATCGGCGGCCTGTGGCACGGCGCGTCATGGACGTTCGTGGCCTGGGGCGGTCTGCACGGTCTTTATCTGACCGTCGCGCATATCTGGACCGAACGCGTCAAACCAAAACCAAACGCCTTGCGGAAAACGGCCTTCGGTCTGTTGACCTTGCTGGCCGTCGTGATCGCCTGGGTTCCGTTTCGCGCCAAGACGCTGGAGGGCGCAGGCCGTATGCTGGGCTCGATGGCCGGCGCACATGGGTTCAGGTGGGACGCCGACGCCAACGGCCTGTTCTGGATCGCGCTTGGTTTCGGCCTGATCGCGCTGGCGCCGGACACGGCAGAGATATTCGCGCGGGGCGACGCGTTTTCGGAAGCCGATAAAACCCAAATCCGCCCCGCTCCGCGCAAGCTGGCATGGCGTGCGAACGCGCGCTGGGCGGCGGCGTGCGGCGTGATGCTGTTCTGGTCCGTGATCTATTTGGCCAAGACCTCGGAATTTATCTATTACCAGTTCTGAATGAAACGCTTCACCTTCATATCGCTATGCGTGTTTGCGCTCCTGTTTGGCGGCTTCATAGGCTTCAACCTTCTGGTCGATCCCTACGATGTAGCGCGGTTCGCGTCGATCGAACGGGTCAACGCGCACAAGACGCGCGCTTTCATGGATGGCAGCCGCGTTTACACGGCCGACCGGCTGCTGCACGGCCGCTATCGCACCGTGCTCCTCGGCAATTCGCGTGTGCGCGAAGGCTTTCTGACAGAATCCGCGCCATGGCCGGGCGTGACGCTCAATGCCGGGCTCGCGAGCAGCACCGCATTCGAACTGGGCCGCGCCGCCGTGCTCGCGGGCCGGGCGCGGCAAACCGGATGCATCGTCATCGCGCTTGAACTGGAGGATTTCGATGTCTCCACGGTCAAGGGCGCCTATTGGGTATCGGCGCTGCCCGACGCCAACGGCGCCCTCTCCTTGTTTCGGCAGGCCGCATCGACCAAAACCTTCACCCGTTCGATGCAGACGATCGGCGATAATTCCGCCGGGCGCGCCTACGCCGAAAGTCCGTGGCGCGCCATCTACAAGCCCGGAGAGCAACGGGCGCGGTTCGTAACCACAGCCCGCGACGCCTATCGCAGATTCCGCGACTTCACCTACGATCCAGAGCGCACACTGTATCTTGCCGCGGTGATTGATCACCTGACGCGGCGGGGAATCCAGGTCATCGCGTTCTTCTCGCCCACGCATGCCTGGCGCGAGGAGGCGTTGTTTCGCGCCGGCCGCGCCGATGATTATTTCCGCTTTCGGAACGATATGCTCGCCGCGCTTTGGCCATCGGCCCAACGCGCCGCGCGCGCGCCCTGCGTGAAAGGGCCGGCGCTGGCCTTGTGGGACTTTGCCGGTTTTCAGCCGATCAGCCAGATCGAACCGCCCGATGCGGCCGCAACCCAGGCGGACCCGTTTTTTTACGAGGCGTCACATTTCACGCCGCGCGTCGGCGCAGCGGTGCTGCGGCGCATGGCGTCGGCGCCGACGGAGAATGGCCTGCTGACGCCAGATCAGTTCGGCATGCGCATCGATCCTTCAACCCTTGAGCAGGACGAGGCCGCCATCCGCGCCCGCCGCGCCGCATTCTTGCAAACCCAGGCCGGCAGGGAAATCACGGCGCTGATCGACGGCTGGGCGAGAACCGACCGCGGCGGCGGCGAAGGCCGGCGCTACTACATCACCCGCCAGGACTGGCGTGCGCTGGATCAGGATTTGCCGCCGAGCAGGCCGTAACACGAAATCGCCGCTTTGCAGGGCGCGAGAAAGGGATAAACACTGACTGCGGACGGCATGGGAGAAACAACATGACAGAATTCCTCACGGTCGTTCACGAGGTCAAGGATTTCGGCGCCTGGAAGCCGATCTACGATGCTGACGCGGGCAACCGCGCCGCCGCCGGGCTGACCGATCTCATGGTCGTTCGGGGCGGCGCCAATCCCAACAACGTAGCGCTGATGTTCGGCGTCAGCGACCGCGCCAAGGCGCAGGCGATGATGCAATCGCCGAAGCTGCGCGAGACGATGGAAGGCGCCGGCGTCATCGGCCCGCCGACGGCGCGGTTTCGCCAGGGCGCCTTCACGAAAAAGGATTCGGCGAATTATCTGACGATCAACTGCACCGTGAGCAGCTTCGATACGTTCAAGAACGGCTTTGCAATGGATGCGGCGGACCGCAAAAACGCAAGCCTGACCGATCTCGGCGTGCTGCAGGCCGTCGAAAATCCCAACGATCTGCTGCTCGTCTGGGCGGTTGGCGACGTCGCCCGCGCCACCGCGTTCCTCAACTCGCCCGACCTCGCCGCCCACCAGGTCAAGAACGCCGGCCTCGTCGGCAAGCCGGACGCGCATTTCTGGAAGGCGGGCTGACGGCCCCAGAAGGGATTTGGCGCCGCCCTTGCGCCGAATCCCCCCGCCCTGTAACCACGCGCGATTTTGTTTCGGACCCATGCGCGGTCTATAGGCGGACATGCCCAAACGGACTGATATTTCCTCGATCCTGATTATCGGCGCGGGGCCGATCATCATCGGCCAGGCGTGCGAGTTCGATTATTCCGGCGTGCAGGCGGTCAAGGCGCTGAAAAGCGAGGGTTACCGGGTGATTCTGGTGAACTCGAACCCGGCCACGATCATGACCGATCCGGGCCTGGCGGACGCGACCTATATCGAGCCGATCACCCCGGCCACGGTCGAGATGATCATCGCCAAGGAGCGCCCCGACGCGATCCTGCCGACCATGGGCGGGCAGACCGCGCTTAATTGCGCGCTGGCGCTGGAAAAGAGCGGCGCGCTGAAAAAGTACGGCGTCGAGATGATCGGCGCCCGCGCGGACGTGATCGAGAAGGCCGAGGACCGGCGGAAATTCCGCGACGCGATGGACAAGATCGGGCTGGAAAGCCCGCGCGCCGCGATCGTCGCTTCGCCGGAAATCAAACGCGCCAACGGTACGGTCGAATACGATTACAAAGCCGGTCTCGAAGAAGCGCTTCGGCAGATGGAAATCGTCGGCCTGCCCTGCATCGTACGGCCGGCCTTCACGCTCGGCGGCCTCGGCGGCGGCGTGGCGTATAACCGCGAAGAGTTCGAGGAAATCTGCACGCGCGGCCTCGCGATGTCTCCCGTCTCGCAAGTGCTGATCGATGAAAGCCTGATCGGCTGGAAAGAATATGAGATGGAAGTGGTCCGCGACAAGGCGGACAATTGCATCATCATCTGCTCGATCGAGAACATCGATCCGATGGGCGTACACACCGGCGACAGCATGACCGTCGCCCCCGCACTGACGCTGACCGACCGCGAATACCAGATCATGCGCAACGCCAGCATCGCCGTGCTGCGCGAAATCGGCGTCGAGACCGGCGGCTCAAACGTGCAGTTCGCGGTCAACCCGAAAGACGGGCGCCTCGTCGTCATCGAAATGAACCCGCGCGTTTCACGCTCTTCGGCGCTCGCCTCAAAAGCCACCGGCTTTCCGATCGCCAAGGTCGCGGCGAAATGCGCGATCGGCTACACGCTCGACGAAATCGCCAATGACATCACCGGGGGCGCCATGCCGGCGAGCTTCGAGCCGACGATCGATTACGTCGTCACCAAGATTCCGCGCTTTGCGTTCGAGCGGTTTCCCGGCTCCGATCCCGTTCTCACCACGTCAATGAAATCGGTCGGCGAAGCGATGGCGATCGGGCGCACGTTCGCCGAAAGCCTGCAAAAAGCGCTGCGCTCGCTCGATATCGGCCTCTCCGGCCTCGATGAAGTGGACATTCCGGACGAGCGCGACGCCGTGCGGGCGCGCCTTTCGACGCCGAAGGCAGACCGCCTCCTCGTCGCGGCCGAGGCTTTGCGGCGCGGCCTTACCGAGGACGAAATCTGCGCCGCCACCGGCTATGATCCATGGTTCGTGCGCCAGCTCGGCGAAATCGTCGACGCGGAAAAAGCCGTTCGCGAAAATGGGTTGCCGAAAGACGCCGAAGGCATGCGCGCGCTGAAGGCGATGGGCTTTTCCGATCAGCGCCTCGCAAAACTCACGGGAAAAAAGGAAACCGAAGTGCGCAAGAAGCGCCGCGCGCTCGGCGTGCGGCCGCAATTCAAGCGCATCGATTCCTGCGCCGCCGAATTCCGCGCCAGCACACCTTATATGTATTCGACCTACGAGACCGGCGCGTTCGACGCCGCGCCGGAATGCGAGGCGGAGCCCTCGGCCCGCGACAAGATCATCATCCTCGGCGGCGGGCCCAACCGCATCGGCCAGGGCATCGAGTTCGATTATTGCTGCTGCCACGCGGCCTTTGCCTGCAAGGACGCGGGCGTTGAATCGATCATGATCAATTGCAATCCGGAAACCGTATCGACCGATTACGATACGTCGGACCGGCTCTATTTCGAGCCGCTCACCACCGAAGACGTGCTGGAAATTATCGAGACCGAACGCGCTTCGGGCAAGGTGCTCGGCCTGATCGTGCAGTTCGGGGGGCAGACGCCGCTGAAACTGGCGCAGCCTTTGGCCGATGAAGGCGCGCCGATTCTCGGCACCAGCCCCGACGCGATCGATCTGGCCGAGGACCGCGAACGCTTCCAGGCGCTGCTGCATAAGATCGGGCTGAAACAACCGGAAAACACAACAGCGCGCAGCGTCGAAGAAGCGGTCATCAATGCGCGCAAGATCGGCTATCCCGTCGTGCTGCGCCCCTCCTATGTGCTCGGCGGTCTAGGCATGGAGATCGTTCACGACGAGCAGGGCTTGCTCGCTTACGTGAGCCGCGCCGTCTCCGCCTCCGGCGACAACCCGATCCTGCTCGACCGCTATCTGCGCGACGCGATCGAGGTCGATGTCGATGCGATCTGCGACGGCAAGGACGTGCTCGTCGCCGGGATCATGGAGCATATCGAGGAAGCCGGGATTCACTCCGGCGACAGCGCCTGCGCCCTGCCGCCCTATTCGCTGGCGCCCGACCTGGTGAAGCAGATCGAGGCGCAGACCAAGAAGCTGGCGCTGGCTCTCGATGTGCGCGGCCTGATCAACATCCAGTTCGCGATCAAGGACGGCGAGATTTACGTGCTGGAGGCCAACCCCCGCGCCTCGCGCACCGTGCCGTTCGTCGCCAAGGCGATGGGCTGGCCGGTGGCGGCGATGGCCGCGCGGGTGATGGCCGGCGCGAGGATCAAGGACCTCAAGATCAGCAACGCGCCGCCCAAGCATGTGGCGGTGAAAGAGGCTGTATTCCCGTTCGCCCGCTTTCCGGGGGTCGATCCGATCCTGGGGCCGGAAATGCGCTCCACCGGCGAGGTCATGGGTCTGGACGCCGCCTTCCCCGCCGCCTTCGCCAAGGCCCAGCTCGCGGCCGGAGACCGGCTGCCGACCGAGGGCTGCGTGTTCATTTCGGTCAAGGACGGGGATAAAGCCGCCATGGTCGCCCCGGCCCGGGAGCTGATCGATCTGGGCTTCACGGTCCTGGCCACCGGCGGCACGGCCGACCACCTTCAGGCCGCCGGCCTGGCCATCCACAAGGTTAACAAAGTCGCGGAGGGGCGCCCGCACATTGTCGATTCGATGAAAAATGATGAGGTCCACCTAGTGTTTAACACTACCGAAGGGGCCCAATCTTATAAGGATTCCTTCTCGATCCGGCGCACGGCCCTGACCCAGGACATCCCCTATTACACCACTGTTTCCGGGGCCCGAGCCGCCGTTCAGGCGATAAAACGCTTGAAAAACGGGCCACTCGACGTTCGCCCCCTTCAGACCTATACTTGACGCCCCATATTTCGCAGGGTCCATTTCCCTCGACGAACCGGAAGTCTCCTTAATGGAAAAAGTGCCGATGACGGCCGAGGGCTTTGCCGCCCTCGACGCAGAGCTGAAACGTTTGAAGACGGAGGAACGCCCCGCCGTCATTCAGGCGATCGCGGAAGCGCGCACCCATGGCGATCTCTCGGAGAACGCCGAATACCACGCGGCCAAGGAGCGTCAGTCCTTCATCGAAGGCCGGGTGCTTGAACTCGAAGACAAGATCGCCCGCTCCCAGATCATCGACGTGACGCGCCTTTCCGGCAAACAGGTCAAGTTCGGCGCGACGGTAAAGCTGCAGGACGAGGATTCCGGCGAAAAGCGCACCTACAAGATCGTCGGCGAGGACGAAGCGGACGTGCGCGCCGGCAAGGTCTCGATCACCTCCCCGGTCGCGCGCGCGCTGATCGGCAAGGAAAAGGGCGACGTGGTCGAGGTTTCGGCGCCGGGCGGGGTCAAGGCGTTCGAGATTTTGAAAGTCGAGTGGCGCTAGCGGCGCAAACCGCATCTTGCTTTCGCTTCGCTGACGTTAAGGATCGACACACCGCGCCGGTCTAAGATTAGCCTTAACACCGGCTCTTATTGGCGCGACATGATCGCTGGAACCATCGAACCTGAAGCGCTGGCGCGGGGCGCCGATACGGCGATCTCGCCGCGCACGTGGGTGATCACCAACGGCAATCGCGGCTCGGACACGCTGGCCGAGGGCCTGATGGAGGCGCTCGGGATCACCGCCGAACGGCTCGATCACGTCAAGCTTGGCGGACCTTACGGCTGGATGGCGCCGAACGGCCCGCTGCCGCTCGGTCATGTCGGCAGGCGCGGCAAGATGTTTGCCCCGCCCTGGCCGGATCTGGTGATCAGCGTCGGACGAACCGCGGCGCCCTATGCGCTGGCGATCCGCAAGAAAGCGCAGGGCCGGACCTTCGCCGCCTCTCTGCTCAATCCGAAAACCAAGCCCGAAAAGTGGGACCTCATCTGGACGCCGGCGCACGACCAGTTCGAAGGCGAGAACGTCGTCAGCACGCTCACCTCGCCGCACTGCCTGAGCCCGCAAAAACTCGCCGCCGCCGCGCAGGCGATGTACGAAGAAATCGCCGCCATGCCGCGGCCGTGGATCGCGGTTCTGGTCGGCGGGCCGAACGGCAAATACCGGTTCAGCCCGCGCCTGGCGCGCGATCTTTGCGAAAAGCTCGAAGGCCTCGCGCCGCACGGCTCGTTCCTGATCACCACCTCGCGGCGCACGCCCGAAGCCGTGGGCTGGACGATCAAGCAATGGATGGGAACCAAGCCGGCGCGGCTCTGGATGGGCGGCGCGGATAATCCCTATCTCGGCTTTCTCGGCCTGGCCGATGCGATCGTGGTTTCCGCCGACAGCGTCAACATGGCCGGGGAAGCGGCCAGCACCGGCAAGCCGGTCTATGTGCTGGAACTGCCGGGC
>DASZPV010000173.1:0-6653 GCA_035549875.1 Caulobacterales bacterium | reverse complement strand
TATCGCCACCTATGCGCGCCAGGCCGCGCGCGCCGGCGCCAAGGTGCGGATCATTTCCTCCGACAAGGATCTGATGCAATTGGTCGAGGACGGTGTGATCCACCTGCACGATCCGATGAAGCAGAAGGATATCGGCCCGGCGGAAGTGCAGGAAAAATTCGGCGTCGGCCCCGATAAGGTGATCGACGTGCAGGCGCTGATGGGCGATTCCACGGATAATGTGCCCGGCGCGCCCGGCATCGGCCAAAAGACCGCCGCCGAACTGATCGGGATTTACGGCTCAGTGGAAGAACTCATCGCGCGCGCCGCGGAAATCAAACAGCCCAAGCGGCGCGAAGCGATCCAGAACAACGCCGATAAGATTCGCATCTCCAAGGAATTGGTGACGCTGAAGGACGATGTGGAAACTCCGGAGACGCTGGAAAGCTTCGCCGTCGCCGAATTCGATCCCGCCACATTGCTCGGCTTCGTCGATCAGATGGAGTTCCGCGCCCTGGCGCGGCGCGTGCGTGAGCACCTTGCCCGCCAGGGCGCGACGCCGCCGGCGCCTGCCGCCAAGCCCGCCGAAATCCAGATCGCCGAAGCCGCGCACGAAGCGCCGATCAATTTTGACGCTTATGAAACGGTTTCGACGCTTGAGATGCTGAGCAAATGGATCGCGCGCGCGCGCGCCGCCGGCGCGGTCGGCATCGATGTCGCGACCGATTGCCAGACGCCCTCGCGCGCGAAGCTTGTGGGGCTGTCGCTGGCGCTCGGCGCCAACGAGGCGTGCTACATCCCGCTGGCGCATAAGGCGAAGCAGAGCGAAACGGCGCAGGATTTGTTTCCCCTCCCCCTTGCCGGGAGGGGGCAAGGGGTGGGGGGCGTGCAGGATGCGCTCGACGTGGCGGCCAGTCTCGACGCCCCCCCTCCCCTGCCCCTCCCCCGCGAGGGGGGAGGGGATTCAGCGCAAATTCCGCTCGCGCAGGCCATCTCGGCGTTGAAGCCGCTGCTGGAGGATGCGGGCGTTCTGAAAATTGGCGTCAACATCAAGGACGACATCAACGTGCTGGCGCGTCATGGCGTGCGGATCGCGCCTTATGACGACGTGATGCTGATTTCCTACACGCTGGGCGCCGGGCTGCACGATCACGATCTGGATGCGCTCAGCGAGCGCCATCTCGGCCACAAGCCGATTTCGTTTTCAGACGTGTGCGGTTCGGGCAAAAATGCGATCATGTTCGATCAGGTCGCGATCCCGCTTGCGACGCGCTATTCGGCGGAAGACGCCGACATCGCGATGCGGCTGTGGCGCCAACTCAAGGGCCAGCTTGCGAAGAACGGCATGCTGACGGCGTATGAAACGCTGGAGCGCGCATTGCCCATGGTGCTTTCGGATATGGAGCGCGCGGGCGTGCGGATCGATCCGGATAAGCTCTCGCGGCTCTCCGGTGATTTCGCTCAGCGCATGGGCGCGTTCGAGGAGGAAGCTTACAAGCTGGCCGGCAAGCAGTTCAACATGGGCTCGCCCAAGCAGATCGGCGACATCCTGTTCGGCGAAATGGGCATTCCCGGCGGGCGCAAGACCAAGACCGGCGCATGGTCAACCGACGCCGATATTCTGGAGGAACTGGCGGCCGTTCATCCCCTGCCGCGCGTTCTGCTGGACTGGCGCCAGCTTTCAAAGCTGCGCTCCACCTACACCGAAACCTTGCGCGAAGCGGCCGATCCGCAGAGCAAACGCGTCCACACCACCTACGCGCTCGCCGCCACGCCGACGGGGCGGCTCTCCTCCACCGATCCCAATTTGCAGAACATCCCGGTGCGCACCGAGGAAGGCCGGCGCATCCGCGAAGCGTTCGTCGCGGCGCCGGGCAATGTGCTGATCTCAGCCGATTATTCGCAGATCGAATTGCGCCTGCTGGCGCATGTGGCCGATATTCCGGCGCTGAAGAAGGCGTTTGCCGACGGGCTGGACATTCACGCGATGACCGCGAGCGAAATGTTCGGCGTGCCGGTGGCGGGCATGGACCCGATGATCCGCCGGCAGGCAAAGGCGATCAATTTCGGCATCATCTATGGCATTTCGGCCTTCGGCCTGGCGCGCAATCTCGGCATCGAGCGCGATGTGGCGGGCGCGTATATAAAAACCTATTTCGAGCGCTTCCCCGGCATCCGCGATTACATGGAGCACTACAAGGCCTATGCACGCGAGCACGGCTACATCACCACGATCTTCGGCCGCCGCTGCTGGGCGGCGAGCATCAAATCCAAGAACGCCGCCGAGCGCGCCTTCGGCGAACGCCAGGCGATCAACGCCCCGCTCCAGGGCGCCGCCGCCGACATCATCCGCCGCGCGATGATCCGCATTCCCGGCGCACTGACGGATGCGGGGCTGAAAACGCAAATGCTTCTGCAAGTGCACGACGAACTGGTGTTTGAAGCGCCTGAAGCGGAGGCCGGCGAAGCCGCCGCGCTGATCAAGCGCATCATGGAAGAAGCCCCGCTCCCGGCGGTGCAGCTTTCAGTGCCGATCACCGTGGATGCGCGCAGCGCGAAAAACTGGGCGGCGGCGCATTAGCGTTTTGTTGGGGCGTTGAAGGCGTTAACCGTCGAGCCAACGGCTTCAGCGAATACGCCGCCATCGAGCGCGAGGGAAAATGCCTTGTATTGATCGGCCGTGATTTTTCCTGCTGCAAGGGCTGAAGCCAGTTGGAGCCTTATCTGGAGCATTGCTTTCGCCCGGGCGTCAGCACCTTGCAGATAAGTTACGTAGCCGCCAATAATTTCACCGCACTTGGCGCTCGAAGGCGGCCCCTCATAGACGGTGGTATTGGCGCCAGCGTTGGTGGCCGCTGACCCACCAATTTGGGCCGACCAGGATTTGGTTCTTCTCATAGCCTCAAGGCATGTCGTCGGCCCATAATCGTCAGAATTGATCAGCTTGACGATCTCGACTACCGCGTCCTTTACTTCGGAAACATCTTTGCCAGCATTGTCGGTTACCACGACAATGCCCGACGCGCTGGCGCTCGATCCACCTGGCGCAGCGCCCTTGAGCGAGTCGTCGATCGCCGTGATCGAAGCCGTCAGCGAAGCGACCTTAGCATCAAGCGCGCTCTTTGCCTTTTGCGCTTTGTCATCTTCGGACTTCGCATTGCTCGCGGCCGTTTTCAGGTCTTCGTTTTCCTTGTCTTTGTCGAGGTCCGTATTCGCTTTTTCGAGCGCCGTCGCCGTTGCTTTCGCCGCAATTTCGGCCTGCTTCTGAGCCTGTTTGGTCTGTTCCAGTTCAAGCGACCATGCTTGACGCTGCTGCGCGAGCGCGGACACCGAGCCCAATTGCGCCTGGCTGGCGGCGGCGATGCTGGCGGAGGCCGACTGCACGGCGCCGGTGAGTTGCTCGATCGCCAGCAGGCCGACGAGTTCGGTCTGGAATTTCTTGAGGCCGACGGTGTAGGCGACGTCGTCCATGCCGCCGCGCATGTGCGCTTCGCACAGGCGATAGAATCCGTCGCGCAATGTCTGGATCACGGTGGTGCGCGTGAGCAACGAGGCGCCGCTCTCCGATTGTGAATAGCTTCCCGAAAGCGCAGCGATGTCCTTGTAGGATACGTTTCCCTGCGCTGAGGCGGCGAGCACCGAGAACACGTCCGGCGGCGGCTCGGCGCACGGCCCGACCTGAATTGTGGCGCGCTTGGCTTTCTTTCCGGTCTCGTCGTATTCCCAGACTATCGTCTTCGGCCCGGCGATGATCGCGCGCTGCTTGGCGTCGACCACGATTGCCCGATCATGGGTTAGCTCGCGATTGTGATAAATAGAGCTGACTTCGGCGCAGCCGCACGAAAGCGAAGCGCACAGCAAAGCAAGAACCAACCGCATGTTGCACCCCCGGGCCGAGCAACCGCCGCTACACGAACATCTTTTGGTTGTCTAGTGGGAAAAGGATGCGGCGGGCCGCTTTTCGCCAACCAGGGGAAATCGCCGCTGAATTCAGCAATGAGCGGTAGTAATTGCGCACGCCGCGCCCGAATGCGCGCTCGGCGAACACCGGCTATCAGCGCGCCGCTGCGGGCGGCGCGCCTATCCGCGCTGCTGACCGCGGATGCGCAGCGCAAAAAAGCGGCGGCGCGTTAACGCCGCCTGCCCGGTTTCTGATGAGAGGGAGAAAAATCGGCCCCGGCGCGTTGTGTGCGCCGGGGCCGATGCGTCGTTCCATCGATCGCTGGATCGACGAAGTCTAGTACTTGTAGTTCAGACGAATGCCGAACGTGCGCGGAGCGCCGGAGACCACCTGCGGCAAGCTGCCGATGATGATCGAGTTGGCGTAGCTCTTGTCGGCCAGGTTCCGGCCCCAGAAACCAACCTCATAATGGCCGCCAGGCGACGTATAGTTGATGTTGGCGTTGTAGAGCGTGAGGGGCTTCGAGATCGAGAGCGGGTGGTTAGAAATGTCGTAAGCGGTCGGCGAGGTATAGGCCACGTCTCCGTGGATAGTGATGTCGCCGCTATCGCCCAACTCGAACTTCTTGTCGGCGTTGAAGATGCCGGAGAATCTTGGCGCCTTGTTCAGCCGGTTTCCGTTGGCGTTATAAGTATTGAAGCCAGCGTTTTCCCGGGGATCTTTCGCCTGGATGAGCAGGTTCTTGATGTAATTGGCCGCCTGCCCGCCAGTGTAATCCAGATATTTGGCGTCCGGGAGCCAGGTAAAGCCCGCGTTGAAGGTGAAGCCGGCGCCCGGCTTGGCGGTGATATCGGCGTCAAGGCCGGTGATCCGCGCCGAGGCCGCGTTGGACGATTGGGTGACCGGCGTCGACAGGTTCGGCAGGATGACCGCCTGGCTGACCTGCAGATTGGTCCAATTGTTGCGGAAGGCGGCGAGGTTTATGCGCAGCCGCTTGTCGAACCAATCGGTCTTGGCGCCGATTTCGTAGGACGTGATCCATTCGGGCTGGTAGCTCGCGCCGAAATCGTTGCGCGCGGTGAAGTTGAAGCCGCCGCTCTTGAAGCCTCGCGTCACAGACCCGTACAGGAACGCGTCCTCAGTGGCCTGCCATTCGACGCCGACTTTCGGCGTGAAGGCTTCGACATCCTGCGTCAAGGCCGGGACCGCCGTGCCGTAACCCTTGATATAGGGGAACACAACGGAGGCGAGTCCGTTGACGCTGCCATCGATGTTCAGCACGATCGTGCTGGCGGAGGTCGCCCCGCGCACGCCGTAGGGCGGAATCGAGCCGATCCAGCCAGCGGGAAGCAGGCCAGACCAGGAAAACGACGTGTTGTAAGTGTCGAGCGTCTTCTTTTCCTTGGTGTAGCGCGCGCCAACCGTGAGCGACAGTTCAGGCGTGAAGTGGAAGGATTCGTTGAAGAAGATCGCCGTGGACTTGGTGGGGAAGCGCGTATCCTGATACGATTCGGCGCCGGTGCTGGTCCGCACGGGCGGCGCGATGAGAGAGCCGATCGAATCGCCGACCTGCCGCTGGTATTCCTGCCAGTAATACAACCCAACCACGCCGCTCAGCTTGCCCAGATTGTTCTGCAGGTTCATTTCTTCGCTGAACTGGTGCTGCCGGTACGTCGTTAGCGTGCCGCCGGTAAAATATTCCGTGCCGTTGCCGAAGGTGAAGTTGTTGGTCTTGGCCGTACGGTAGGCCACCAGGTTCTTGAACGTGAGCTTATCGTTGATCTCCCAGGTGAACTCGTCGTTCACGCCGTAAACCCATTCGCTGATGTGCGGCCGGTTCGGGTTGGCGTAATAATGATAATCGCCGACCTTGGAATTGGCGATCGGCGCGGCATAGCGCACGCCAACGGCGGGGGTGTTGTTGCAGACCAGAGTCGTGGTGTTGCAGGTCAGGAACCGCGGATCGTCCGTGCGCAGATACAGGGTCGAGTTCACCGCATGGTCTTCGTCGGTGTAGCCGTAATCGGCGCGCAACAGATTGGTGACGTTGGACGCGAGATCGAACTTCAACTGCGCGCGGGCGCTATAGCGGTTCGCCGCGCCGGCGTCCCCCACGTTCGGGATCAGGTTCTTAATGTAGCCGTCGTGATTGTAATAGCTGAACGCCAGCGTGCCTGAAACCTTGTCCTTAATGATCGGCCCGCCGAGACGGAACGCTTCGTCGCGCAGGTTGTAATTGCCGAGGTTGAGCGTGTTCTCGAACTCGAACGTATCGGTCGGACCCTTGGAAATGAAGTTCAGCGCGCCGCCGACCGAGTTGCGCCCGAAAGTCGTGCCCTGCGGGCCCTTGACCACTTCGACGCGCTCAAGATCGTTGAAATTGCTGTTCAGCGCCACCGACGAGCGGCCCAGATAGACGCCGTCCTGATAGATGCCGACATCCTGTTCGTTGTTGGAGGCGTAGCCGCCGACGCCGCGGATGGTGACCACGACGTTGGAATTGTTGTTGGTGATCTTCAGCGCGGCGACCGACGAGGCCAAATCCCGCAGCGTGACGATCCGCGATGCGTCAAGATCGGCGCCGCCGACAACCGCCACCGAGAGAGGCGTTTTTTGCAGATTGGTGACGCCGGCCTTGGTGGCCGTGACCACCACTTCCCCGATCTCGGAGCTTGAGGTCCTTGGCGCCGGCTGCGATTGGGCCTGGGCCTGGGCCGCTTTGGCCGGCACGAGCGCCAGAACCGATACGCCGATCCCGGCCAACAGATTGAGC
>DASZPV010000172.1:0-7976 GCA_035549875.1 Caulobacterales bacterium | reverse complement strand
TTCGTCCGCGCCACGGCCATGCCCATCGCCATCAGCACGTTGTTCGGATCGTAGGAGGCGCGCTTCTGGTCCTCGGTCGCGGAGGGATCGCCAAACGTGGCGTAGCCGGGCTTCACATCGATGCTGATGGCCTCGCCGTCGCGCTTCATCGTTGTGGTGCGGCTTTTCCTTTTCGTCGCCGTGGTGGTGACGTAGCTGGCCCAGCGGGGCAGGCCATTGACGATCTGGCCCTCGGATTTGCCGTCTACGTCCTGCCGGCCATAGAGCGCGTACATGCCGCCGGAGCGCACTGTAGTGATTACGTCATAGCTATCGCCGTCGATCGTGAAGTCGAACCGCACCTTGCCGACCGGCGCCAGGCCGAAGGCGTGGGCGTCATAGTCGAGCTTGAACCGCTCGGCGTGGGCCGGCGCGGCGAACGTCAGCGCGCATGCGGCGACGGCAAGAAACGCAAACCTTTTCATGGGCGCCTTCTAGCAACGGCGCCCAGCTAAATCGAGCGCCTCACGCACGGATAAGGCCGTCGCGTGGCTTGACTGTGGCGCTGTCTGGAAAGGATTACAGCGCGCGGACGCGAACGTCCTGCGAGGTGAGCGGCAACTCGATCATCATGCCGACCTTGCCGGCGACCACGTCGCGCAGGCCCGATTCACGCGCCTCGCGGACTTGCATGTCCTGCATCACCGGGCTGTCTTCGACGCCGGTCAGCACCAGCATGCCGGCGCCGGAGGCCCGCGCCGCCGAGGCGACTTCGAACGGCGTGGCGGAATTGTTGTTGTCCTCGTGAAGCTGCGCCAGCCCCTGGCTTTGCGCGCCGTGGAGCACGACGTCGGCGTCCTTCGTGGCGTTGGCCCATTCGGCCCGGCCGTCGCCGGCGACGACCAGAGAACGGCCTCGATAATCGAAGCGATAACCGACGCGTCCGGTATGGGCGTCGGATTCCGTGGTGAAGGCCAGAACGGTCAGGCCGTCTCCCTCAAACACGATGACGGGCTTGCCCGGCTCGGGCGCGGGCGCCCAGGGCTGCAGGCCTGGGCGCATCTTTTGCGCAACAAGCGTGGCGTTCACGCCACGAACGACGTCGTGGCTGTCCGTCGGCCCATAAACCGGCAGCACGCCATCGGGGTGCGCGGTGGCGTAATCGACGAACAATTCGTTGAGGTCGGAGGCGCGGACCGGATCGGCGCCCGTCAGCAGGACAGCTTCGAGCCTGCCGAGCGGGATACGGTGGCTTTCCAGCGAGATCGCGGCGCCGGCGCCAGCGTCGATAATGAACATGCGGCCGGCGGCGGCCACCGCCAGACACGGCTTGGAGACGGAATTGCTTAGCGGGCCGGCGTTTACGCCACAAACAACGGCGCGCAGGGCGTTCGGCGCGAACAGGTCGGTTTCCTGTGCCGCATCGGCCTTGGCGTACACCTGATAGGCGTTGGCGAGCGCTTCCTGGCCTTGCTGGGTTTGCGAGCCAACCAGCCAGCCGCCCCAGAACAGACCCGAAAGGGTCACGAAAGCGATGGAGGAATTGCCGACCGAGTTCATGTTAGTTCCCCGCGAGCCCTAGTGAAGGCCGCCCTCAAACTGCACACTATCCCAAACCACGATTCTGGTGAATTTGGTAAATAAGTCCTTACACAAGAAATGTTCGGCGCGTTCTTCGCCTTTCGAGATCGTCCGCTGCCCGACCTTTCGCCGCTTCGGGCGAAGTTGGCCGGCGCGAAGGACACGCCCATCAATGTGACAGATCAGCGAAGCCCCGAACCGCTAATCGCCCTCATGGCGAAAGGCGTCAAGGGCGGTAACTATTACGCGTCGGACAGAAATCCGCCCTATTGGGGCCGCGCCAAGGGCGCAATTGACGGCCTCTGGGGGCGCGCAGGGGCTGTGGATAAGCTGGCGGCGGTCAACGCCCGCTTGGCCCAGATGAGCTTGCGGCTCCACGTTTTCGACGCTTGGCGTCCATCGGCGGTGCAGGCCTATTTTCACGACACTTGGGTCCCGGAGGCGCTGCGAAAGCGTCGCCCTGATCTAGGTGAGGAAGCGTTGCGCAGGGAGGTGGGGCGCTATTGGGCGGCCCCGAGCGGCGACCCCGACCGGCCCGCCCCGCATTCGACCGGCGGCGCGTTCGATCTGACGCTGGTCTGGGACGACGGCGAACCGCTGTTCATGGGCGGGCTGTTCGATGACGCCAGCGCCGTTTCTCACACCGACCGCTTTGAAGCCCCAGGTTCGCCGGCGGACTTTTCGTTTTCGGCGGAGGAGGCGCGCGCCAATCGCCGGTTGCTGTTCTGGGTGATGACCGAGGCCGGTTTCGTCAACTATCCCGATGAATGGTGGCACTATTCCTGGGGCGATCAGATGTGGGCCGCGCTGACAGGGGCGCCCGCCGCGTTCTACGGTGCGGCGCCGGGGCCGGCTACCGCTTGATCAAATTACTGCGTGTCGCGGCGATTTATGTGGTCGCGCGCTTGGCGATAAGGGACGCTGGCGCTTAGATCGCCGCCTTGCGCGTGGGTAGGCGCTGGGGAGTGAATGTTTCCGAAACGCAAGCCACGGCTCGCCGGCCTCGAAGCGGCGGGCGACATCGACTGGGCCGACGACGATGACGGCGTCCCGGCAGGGATCAGTTCGCGCATGTATACGCTGCGCGGCTTGTTGCGCTCTTCGCATTTGTTCGCGGTCCCGCCTTATCAGCGCGCCTATTCCTGGCAGGACGAGCAGGTCGAAAAGCTGCTCGACGATACGCTGACGGCCTGCGCAGCCGGGGAGCCCTCCTATCTGCTCGGCACCATGGTGGTGCAGAAGATGGCCGACGACACCTATCTCGTCGTCGATGGGTATCAGCGGCTCATGACGCTGACGCTGATCCTTTCCCATCTACGCGATCTGAACGCCGACACGCCGCTGGCGGCGCGTCTTCAGATGCTGATCGCGCCGAACAACCAGGGCCGTTTGTCGCCGCGCCGCGCCGATCAGGATCTCGTGCTCGACTGCGTGCAGCGCCCTGGGCGCTTGTCGCATCTGCCTGAGAAAAGCGCGTCGATCGCGCAGCGCCGCCTGGCGGCCGCGTCAAAGCTGATTGGCGATACGCTTGCGCCTGCGCCGCCAACGCCGCCGGAGGCCATGGTCGCCTACGCCAATTTCCTTTGCCGCCGCATCACGCTCAATGTCATTGAGGCGGACAACGCGGTTTCCGCGGGCGTGCTGTTCCGTGTTCTCGCCGAACGTGGATTGCGCATGCCGGAATCGGCGCTGGTCAAAAGCCAATTGCTGGTTCGCGCCGGTATTCCGCGCGACGAGGCCGACGACCTTTCCGATCGCTGGGACAAGCTGGAAGACGATCTAGGCGAGCGCGACTTCGAGGATTTCCTGCGCCTTACGCCGCAGATCCTGACCGGCGACGCCGGCCGCCGCCGCGCGCCGGACCTCTCGTATTTCTACGACGGCGCATTCGATGTCGAGCAGGCGCGGCGATTCATGCGCCGGGAAATCTGGGCGTTCGCCGACATCTTCCTGCGGTTCAATGTCCAAGAGATCGAGCGCTTCGAGGCCGATCATGAGATCAAGCGGGTGATGAAATGCCTGCTGCTCTATCGCGAGCGGCATTGGATGGCGCCGGCGATCGATTATCTCGCCAATCACCCGTTAGACACGCCCGCAACGCTTGCCTTCATGCAGGGGCTCGACCGGCTATGTTTCCTGCGGGCGATGGGCGGCTTGCCGGAGAACCGGCTGAACGCGCGCTATTCGCGCATACTGGCCGCGCACGGCGATATGGCGGCGTTGTCCGGGCAGGGCATGTTCGGCCTGACCGACCACGAACACGATGCGCTGATGAAAAAACTGCACGAGCCGGCGCCGGTGAACGAGCATCGCCGCCGCATCCTTGCCCTGCGCTGCAACGCGGCGCTGGAGAATGGCGAGGCGTTGGTGGATGCCGGCCAGGACGCCACGATCGAGCACATCAAGCCGCTGTCCGACGGCGCCTATTGGCTGAAGAAATTTCCCGATCCCAAGCGCCGCCGGGAGTTCACCCATATCCTGGGCAATTTCACGATCGTCACGCTGACGCAGAACAACGCCGCGGCGAACCTCTCCTTCGAGGAAAAGAAGGCCGTCTATTTTGACCGGCGTTTCCCGATGCGGGCCATTACGCGCACGCTCGAGAAGGTCGCGGAATGGAACGAGCTGGCGTTAATGCGCCGCCACGACGCGCTGATCTACGAGCTTTGCAAAGACTTGAAGATCACCGCACCGGGCCTTTCCTTTTAGACGGTTACCGCTAGATAGCGCGCGATGAGCGATTCCGCGCCTCGCGTTTCGATACCCGCCGAATGGGAAAACCATCGCGCGATCTGGACGGCCTGGCCGTCCGATCCGCTGCTGTGGCAGGACGCGCTCAATCCGGCGCGCGCGGAAGTGGCTGCGATGGTTCTGGCGCTGGCGGAAGGCGATACGGTCAAGGTACTGGCCGATGGCGAATTGGCCGCGGCGTCTGCGCGGGCGGCGCTCGGTGCGCGGGCCGAGGTGATAGAGGCCTATTTCGGCGATATCTGGCTGCGCGACACCGGACCGATCTTCACCGCCGATCGGCGCGCGCTCAGTTTCCGGTTCAACGGCTGGGGCGGCAAATACGTTCTGGACGGGGACGTGGGCGTGGCCGATTTCATCGCCGGCAAGGCGGGCGCGCTGCTGGCGCCGCATGATTTCGTGCTTGAGGGCGGCGCGATCGAGATGGACGGGCAGGGCGCGCTGATCACCACCAAGCAGTGCCTGCTGAACGAAAACCGCAATCCCGGCTGGAGCCAGCGCGATATCGAGGCGCTGCTCAAGCACGCGCTTGGCGTGACGCGCATCCTGTGGCTCGATCAGGGACTCGAGAACGACCACACGGACGGGCATATAGACAATCTCGTGCGCTTCGTTTCGCCGGGGCGGGTGGTGTGCCAAAGCCCGTCGCCGGGCGATCCAAACGCCGATCTGCTCAACAATATGGCGCTCGATCTTTCGGCGATGAGCGATGCGCGGGGGCGGATGCTGAAAGTGGCGCGAATTCCTTCGCCTGGCTTGGTGGAAGAGGATGGCGAAGCGGTTCCGGCGAGCCATATGAACTTCGTGATCGGAAACAAAACCGTCGTCGTGCCCACTTACGGCCAGTATGGCGATGCCGCCGTGCAGGCGTTGCAGCCGCTGTTCCCCGGCCGCCGCGTCGTCGGCCTGCCGGCGCGCGCGATCCTGACCGGCGGCGGCGCGTTCCACTGCATCACGCAGCAGGAGCCGGCGTGATGGCGCGCACGATTAGGGTCGCCGCGATCCAGACGTCCTACGGCGAGGACATGGCGGCGAACATCGCCAAGACCGCGGAGTTCGTCCGCGAAGCCGCCGCGCGCGGCGCGCAGGTCGTGCTGCCGTCTGAGTTGTTTCAGGGCCCATATTTCTGCACGTCGCAGGAAGAGCACTGGTTCAAGACGGCCTATCCCGCCGCCGAACATCCCGCACTGCGCGCGATGGCGCCGCTGGCGAAGGCGCTGGGCGTGGTCATTCCCGTATCGATCTTCGAACGCGACGGGCCGCTCTATTACAACAGCGTCGTGATCGTGGATGCCGATGGCAAGACGCTCGGCACATACCGCAAGAGCCACATCCCTGACGGTCCCGGTTATCAGGAGAAATATTATTTCCGCCCCGGCGATACCGGCTTCAAGATCTGGGACACGAAGCACGGGCGCATCGGCGTGGGCATATGCTGGGACCAATGGTTTCCGGAAGCCGCGCGCGCGATGGCGCTGATGGGCGCCGAAGTGCTGTTCTATCCCACAGCGATCGGCAGCGAGCCGCACGATTCCTCGCTCGATACGCGCGATCCGTGGCGGCGCGCGATGCAGGGCCATGCGGTGTCGAACGTGATCCCGGTGGTCGCGGCCAACCGTATCGGCGTCGAAAAAAGCGGGCAGAACTTCTACGGCTCATCCTTTATCGCCGATCATCGCGGCGATCTGGTCGAAAGCTTCGACCGGAAGGACGAGGGCGTGCTGGTCCACGAATTCGATCTCGACTTCCTGCAAACCCACCGCGCCGCCTGGGGCTTCTTCCGCGACCGCCGGCCCGAATTTTACCGCTAAGCGTTCGCCTTATACGCGCGCGTGTTTGAGCTTTTTCGTCGGCGTGGCACATTTGCGCGCACGGGAGACGGGCATGAAGCGTTTTTTTGCGGCGATCGCATTTTTGACATTGGCGGGCTGCGGTCAGGCAGGACGCGATCAGTCTTCCAGCGCCGCCGTAGCCGCTGCTGGCGACGTGCGCGGCCTCGTCTCCGAAGAAAAGCTCATGGCGGACAAGCCGGCGGCGGCGCCTGAAGCGGTTGCAGGCGCGCCGGCGCCGCCGCCGCCGCCTGGCCAACCGCCAGCGCCCGGAACGCCGCCTGGCGGCGTGATGCTCGCTTACGCCTATACGTTCGGACTTGAAGCGCCGGCCCAGCGCGTCAAGCCGCTGATGAAGAAGCACGAGGATGAGTGCGCCAAGGCGGGCGCCAATCTCTGCCAGGTGCTTGGGTCCAGCACGAACGCCAATGGCGAAAATGATATCAGCGCGGAACTGCAAATTCGCGCCGAGCCGCGCTGGCTGGCGGCGTTTCGCGCCAAACTCGACGGCGACGCCAAGGGCGCCGGCGGCGAACTGAAGTCCGATGCGGTGACGACGGAAGATCTCACGCGCGAGATCGTCGATACGGAAGCGCGTCTACGAGCGGCCCATACGTTGCGCGATCGGCTGCAAAATCTGCTCGCCAACCGGCCGGGCAAATTATCCGATCTGCTGGATGTCGAACGAGAGCTGGCGCGCGTGCAGGGCGATATCGATTCCACGGAATCCAATCTCGCGGTGATGCGCACGCGCGTATCCATGTCGGTGGCGACGCTGAATTATACGTCCGCCGGCGCGCCGCTGACGGATCGGACATTCGAGCCGATCAAGGACGCATTGACCAATTTCACGCGCATATTCGCGGAAGTGGTCGGGTTCATGATCCAGGCGATCGCGGTGATCCTGCCTTGGGTGCTGGTGCTCTGGCTGGCCGTGTGGATGATCGGGCGCTGGATGAAACGCCGGCGCGCGGCGAAAGCGGCGAAGGCCAGCGCGACCGCCCCGGCCTGAAACAAAAAAGAGGAGGCTTTCGCCTCCTCTTCATTCAGCGCGCTTGTTCGGCGCTATTTCTGTTGCGGTTTGCGATCGCGATCACTGCCTTGCTGGCTGGGGTTGCGGTCTTGATCTTGGCGCTGCTGATCTTGCTTTTTTTGCTGATCGCCTTGCTGGCGCTGCTGATCTTGTGGTTTTTGGTTCGGATTTTGTTGCTGACGATCGTTTGGGTTGTTGGCCATGAAACGTCTCCTCGGAGGGGTGTCTTTACCGCCACGCTCGAAGATTAACCGCTTACCTCGTCACATGTTCCTGCATTTTTCATGATAAATATTTCATGAATCGGCGCCGCAGAAAATTATCCGCGCCGAATCAGCGGCCTCGGTGATCCGCGCCTTGAAAAATTCTGCACAGAAAGTTTTGTGAGTACGGCGCGCGCACGTTCACCCGCCGTCCGCCGAGGGCGGACGCGGGGTGTGGCTTTGCTCCTCGTGGGAGCCGGGACGCGTGGTTCACGCCGAAGGTAGTCCTTTGTCTCGCCTTTGCGGCGAGTGGCCGAGTTTTCAAACGCGGAAGCGAAAGACTTTTCGAGCGCCACGCAACCCATAATAGTTGAAATGACTTAAAAGCAAAGGTCGCCCTTTTCTGAGCGGCCTTCGTGTTTCATCCTCCCCCGTTTACGGGAGGTGGATCGCGCGGAGCGCGAGACGGAGGGGGAGCGCTTGCGGGGGCGCCGCTCCCTCAGTTCTCGCTGCGCTCGACAGCTCCCCCGTGAACGGGGGAGCATGGCAGCGCTTCTACTCAAACAGCTTCGCCCAATTCCGCGCTTCGCGCTTCTTCCATCC
>DASZPV010000171.1:0-6850 GCA_035549875.1 Caulobacterales bacterium | reverse complement strand
GCGTCGAAGGTTTTCGACTCGGTTTCGAAAATCTTCGCGCCGCTTTCCAGCGCCGAGACGGCTTCGCGCAGGATCACGTTCAGCTTGCCGGCGATGGCGCGTTCGGCGGGCGATAGGTAGGCGTTGCGTGACGACAGGGCGAGGCCGTCAGCCTCGCGCACAATCGGCCCGGCGAGAATTTCCACCGGGAAATCCAGATCGCGGACGAGCCTGCGGATCACCAGTAGCTGCTGGTAATCCTTCTCGCCGAAGGCGGCGACGTCCGGCTGAACCTGCTGGAACAGTTTGGCGACGATCGTGGCGACGCCGGCAAAATGGCCAGGGCGGGCCTGCCCTTCGAGCGGCGCGGTCACGCCTTCGACAATGATCTTGGTGGCAAAGCCCTGCGGGTACATTTCCGCCGCGCTCGGCGCGAACAGAAGATCGCAGCCGGCTGCTTCCAGCTTGGCCGCGTCGCCGGCTTCGTCGCGCGGATATGTGCCGAGGTCTTCGTGCGCGGCGAATTGCATGGGGTTTACGAACACGGATGTGACGACTCGGTCGGCGCGGGTTTTGGCGAGACCGAGGAGGCTGAGATGGCCCGTGTGCAACGCGCCCATCGTCGGCACGAGGCCAACGTCATGATGCTCGTCGCGCCACGTTTGAACGCGTCGGCGCAGATCGTGGACGGTGCGCAGAATTTCCATGGTCTCGACTCAGGGGCCTTTGCCTGCGCTAGCGCCGGACGCTTAAGCAGGCGTTAAGCGAATTCCGCAAGCCTCCGGGCATGAAAGCGCCCGGTTTACGCCTTTCGCTTGCGCTGGCTGTGGCCTCCGCGGGCGGCTGCGCTTCGGCGGGCCGTGCAATCGGCGGGCCGGAGTTGGAGCAGCACGTTTTGGCCCATGCCGGGCCGACGAAACTGGCCGCCGCGCTTGCGACCGATCTGATGAACCGCCCGGCGGACGATCCGCTGCGCCTGTCGCCGCAAATGGCCGGCTTGCGCGGCCTGCTCGATGCGCCGGCGATGAAGGTGGCCGCAACGGCGCCCGCGCTGCGCACCGCCAGTGTCCAGTCGGTCGATCTTATTTCACCGGTCGCGTTTCGCGTCGCCGATCTCGTAGCGCCGATGCCGCCGGGCCCGGCGCTTGCGGTTATGCAGCAGGCCCCGGCCGCTGCGCCGGCCGCGCCAAAGAAACAGGTCTTCGCCGTTGCGCTGGGCAAGTTCGACGACGCCGCCATCGCTGCGTCCGTGTGGAGCGAACTGTCGGCGGCCGATCCGCTCGCGGTGAAAGGGCTGGCCCCGCGCCTCGCCGCGGGCAAGGCGGGGATGGCGCTACTGGCCGGCCCGATCGAGGACGAAGATACCGCGCTCGGCCGCTGCACAGCGTTCAAGGCGCTTGGCGTGGAATGCGCGCCCGCACTCTATCAAGGCAAAGCGCTGGCCGGGGCCGGCGCGTGACCGCTGGCGCGCGGGGGTTGATTTCGCCCGCAGGCGCGCATGTGATTGTCGTCGGCGCCGAAAAGCAGGCGGCTGGAAAAACCACGATAGCACTGCATCTGGCTACGGCGCTCGCGCGCGCCGGCCGCCGCATTGGCGTACTCGATCTCGACTCTTCGCGCCGCGCACTGTCGCGCTTTGTCGCCGGGCGGGACGTTGCCGGCCTGGAGCCCCTGGCGCCGGTGGACGAAGCCGCATTCGTTTCGCATTTGCGTCATCTGTCGGGCCGGTGCGCCTACGTCGTGATTGATACGTCGCACGCCGAGGCGTCGCTGACGGCGGCGGCGCATGCATGCGCCGATACGCTGGTGACGGTGCTAACCGAAGCTGGTGGATTGGGCGTCGCCGCGCCGGGCGCATCGCTTGTGCCAAGCGCATACAGCGATATGGTTTGGGACAGCCGCAAGCAGAAGGCGCAAGCGCGCGGCGCGGCGATCGATTGGGTGGTGCTGCGCAATCGCGCCGCGAGCGGCGTTGATCCGGGCCTTACGGCGTTGTCGAGCCGCATCGGATTCCGCGCGGCGTCGGGGCTTTCGGAGCGTCCAATCCTGCGCGATCTGTTCGCCCAGGGACGCACGCTGCTCGACGCGGCGGGCCCGCTGAACATGGCGCATATCGCGGCGCGCCAGGAATTGCGCGAACTTCTGACGGCCCTGAAATTGCCTGATCTGCGAAGCGCTGCGGCGGCTTAGTAAAGGCCGGTCGTGTCGAACTCGCTGCCGCCGCCGCCGCCAGCGGTGAGCGGCGCGCCAGCGCGGGGAGCCGTGCGCGGCGTCGAAGCCGAAGCGTCAGGAGCGAGCACCGCGGCGGCCGCAGCCGCGGCGCCGGCGATCGCCTGCGCCACGGTTGGGACGTTGGTCGTGTAGCCGGCCTGGTCAGTTCGGGTCAGATCGCTTTTCAACCCGCCATTGGCGTCGATCGAAACGCGGTTGAGCGGCAGGGAGGTAAGCGTGGCGGCGTTGTCGGCGGAGGCCATCAGCGTGCCTGACTTGCGCTCGGCCAGTTGCTGGTAGGCGCTCTCGATCAGTTGCGCGACCTGGGCGTCGCGCGAGGCCGCCGTTTCTCCGCCCATGACCACGGCGACGAGGCGTCTGCCGTCGCGATTCACGGAAGAGGCGAGGTTATACCCCGAGGCGTTGGTGTAGCCGGTCTTGATCCCGTCCACGCCATCGACCCTGCCAAGCAGATGGTTGTGGTTGGCGGCGTAGCGCCGGCCCCATTTCATGCCTGGCGTCTGGAAATAATGATAATATTTCTGGTGGTCCTGGAACAAGCGCTCGCCCAGGATCGCCATGTCGCGGGCGGTGGTGCGCTGGCGCAGGTCCGGCAGGCCGCTGGCGTTGACGAACGTGGTGTTGAGCATGCCCAGATTGCGGGCCCGCGTCGTCATCCGGGCGGAGAAATTGGCTTCCGACCCGCCCAGCCGCTCGGCGATGACCACCGCGGCGTCATTGGCCGATTTGGTCACTACGGCGCGGATCGCGTCCTCAACCCTGATCGATTTGCCGGTCCGCAGACCAAGTTTGGTCGGGGCCTGCACCGCTGCGTGGCGGGAGACGACCATGCGGTCGTTCAGGCCGATCTCGCCCCGGTCGATGGCGTCGAACAGCATATAAAGCGTCATCATCTTGGTTAGCGACGCCGGATAACGCAGGTCGTCGGCCGCATCGGCGTGCAGAACTTCGTTGGTCTGCGTGTCGATCACGATGGCGGCGTACTTGTCCGCCCATGCTGAAGGCGCGGCGAAAAGGGCGGCCAAAGCCGCGCCTGCCGGTAACGACAGCCGAAACGCTCGGGAGTGGTCAGTCATTCAGGTACTGTTCCCCGCGAAACAAAAACATCTCGCAAATCATGTGCCGAACCCATTTCCCCTTCCTTAACAGGCAATAACTCACGCTAATTTGGCTGAATAGAGACTTAACGCAGTAGGCCGCGCCGAAGCGAGGCGGCTTATCCGATTCGCCTTATAGGCGTTGCTGCGGCGCACCCATTGCACATTGACTTCGCACATGCAGCATGAGAAAAACCGAAAACGGGCAACGGCGCGGCTGTAAGCGGCCGGCGCGGTCGCCTCCCCAATCCTTTTGGCTTTCTGTGGGAGATCGCGAAAATGGCCACTGCAAGATCGCAGACTACCAAGGCGGCCAAGGAGTTCGAGGCCGTCGCCGCTGCATATGACAAGACCGCCAACGGCGCCGGCGAGGCGATGAAGGACAATGTCCAGCGCGCGATGGGCGCGGCGGCTGAGTTCACCGCTTTCGGCAAGGGCAATCTGGACGCCTGGGTGGCCTCCACGGCCGCGACCCAGAAGGGCGTCGAGGCGATTTCGGCCCGCGCCGTCGCCTATTCCAAGACTGCTCTCGAAAACCATGTCGCCGCCACCAAGGCCCTGCTTGCCTCCAAGAGCGTGCAGGAAGTGGTGGAAAAGCAAACAGAATACGCCCGTTCGGCGTTCGATGAATACATCGCTGAACTCAATAAGATATCCGATCTTATGGCGAGCTTCGCCAAGGATGCGCTGCGGCCCCTGAACGAGCGCGTTTCAGCCGTCTCAACGATCATGCAGAACGGCCGCCACCGCTAAGCCAGCGCTTTTCGTCTTCGTTGAGAGCCCGGCCGTTTCCGCGGCCGGGCTCTTAATTTCTGTGTCGACGGCGCCTGCCTCTGAGGCGCCGGCTCGCCGTTCTGACGTCAAGGGCTTCCCTAAGCCGTCTTTGCACTTAGATAATTGGGGCGTGGCGGCGGAACCGGCTCGATTCGAGTCCGGTTCCCCCGCTGGAGGCGCAAAGCCCCATGAGCGGCGAGCAGGACGAAGGTCACGGCGGCGAGGAAGGCGAAACGGGCGTCGCCCTCCGCACCCGTACGCAGACCAAAAAGCCCTCGCTCTACAAGGTTCTGATCCTCAACGACGATTACACGCCGATGGAGTTCGTCGTGTTCGTGATCGAGCGGTTCTTCAACAAGAACCGGGAAGAGGCTACCCGCATCATGCTGCACGTTCACCAGCATGGCGTGGGGCTCTGCGGTGTGTTCACATACGAGGTGGCCGAGACCAAGGTCGCCCAGGTTTTGGATTTGGCGCGGCGGAACGAACATCCGCTGCAA
The DNA here is from genome assembly GCA_035549875.1 of Caulobacterales bacterium. Taxonomy (GTDB): domain Bacteria; phylum Pseudomonadota; class Alphaproteobacteria; order Caulobacterales; family Aquidulcibacteraceae; genus JAKFWI01. The sequence continues at coordinate 2,268 of DASZPV010000171.1, read as the reverse complement.
TGCACGATGGAAAAGGAATAGGCTCCCCCCATGGCGACCTTCTCCCGCACGCTGGAACAGACCTTGCGCCGCGCCCTGGCGCTGGCCAATGACCATCGCCACGAATACGTGACGCTGGAGCATCTTCTGCTGTCGCTGATCGACGACGAAGACGCCGCCGGCGTGATGACCGCGTGCAAGGTCGATCTGGAAAAGCTCCGCGGTTCGCTCGAATCCTATCTCGACGATGAACTCGACAATCTTGTGGTCGACGGCCGCGATGGCGAGGATGCGCGCCCGACCGCCGGCTTCCAGCGCGTGCTGCAGCGGGCGATGCTGCATGTCGATAGTTCCGGCCAGCGCGAAGTCACCGGCGCCAACGTGCTCGTCGCGCTATTCTCCGAGCGTGAGAGCCACGCCGCCTACTTCCTGCAAGAGCAGGACATGACCCGCTATGACGCGGTGAACTACATCTCGCATGGCCTCGCCAAAAAGCCGGGTTCGAGCCAGTCGCGTCCGCCGCGCGGCGCCGGCGAGGGCGAGGAAGAGCGCAATGTGAAGCAGGGCAACGAGGCGCTCGCCGCCTATTGCGTAAACCTCAACAAGAAAGCCAAGGACGGCCGCATCGATCCCTTGATCGGGCGCGAGGCCGAAGTGCTGCGCTCGATCCAGATTCTCTGCCGCCGGCAGAAGAACAATCCGCTGCTGGTCGGCGATCCGGGCGTGGGCAAGACGGCGATCGCCGAGGGCCTGGCGCGCAAGATTATCGAAGGGCAGGTGCCGGAAGTTCTGGCGGACGCGACGATCTTCTCGCTCGATATGGGCGCGCTGCTCGCCGGCACGCGCTATCGCGGCGATTTCGAAGAGCGTTTGAAGTCGGTGATGAAGGAACTTGAGAACCACCCCAAGGCGATCTTGTTCATCGACGAAATCCACACCGTGATCGGCGCCGGCGCCACCAGCGGCGGGGCGATGGACGCGTCCAACCTGCTCAAGCCCGCTTTGCAGAGCGGCAATCTGCGCTGCATGGGCTCGACGACGTACAAGGAATATCGCCAGCACTTCGAGAAGGATCGCGCGCTTGCGCGGCGCTTCCAGAAGATCGACGTGGCCGAGCCTTCGATCCCGGACGCGATCAAAATCCTCATGGGCCTGAAGCCGTATTATGAGGAATACCACAAGGTGAAGTTCACCGACGAAGCGATCAAGGCCGCGGTGGAACTCTCCTCGCGCCACATGGGCGACCGCAAATTGCCCGATAAGGCGATCGACGTGATCGACGAAAGCGGCGCCTCGATGATGCTGCTCCCGCCGGACAAAAGGAAAGACACGATCGGCGTCGAAGAAGTCGAGGCGGTGGTGGCGCGCATGGCGCGGATTCCGTCCAAGGCCGTGTCGAAGGACGACAGCGAAATGCTGCGCAGCCTCGATGCGGATTTGAAGCGCGTCGTGTTCGGTCAGGACGCCGCGATCAACAGCCTCGCCGCCGCCATCAAGATGGCGCGCGCGGGCCTGCGCGAACCGCAAAAGCCGATCGGCTCTTACCTGTTCGCCGGCCCCACCGGCGTCGGCAAAACCGAAGTGGCGCGCGCGCTCGCCAACATCATGGGCGTCGAACTGCTGCGGTTCGATATGTCCGAATACATGGAGCGCCACACCGTCAGCCGCCTGATCGGCGCGCCGCCCGGCTATGTCGGCTACGATCAGGGCGGCCTCTTAACCGATGGCGTCGATCAGCATCCCCATTGCGTGCTGCTGCTGGATGAAATCGAAAAGGCCCACCCGGACCTGTTCAACATCCTGCTGCAAGTGATGGATCACGGCACGCTGACGGATGCGAACGGCAAGAAAGCCGATTTCCGCAATGTGATCCTGATCATGACCACGAACGCCGGCGCGGCGGACGCTGCGAAAATGTCGATCGGTTTCGGCCGCGGCAAGAAGGACGAGGAGAACGAAGAGGCGATCAAGCGCCTGTTCACCCCGGAATTCCGCAACCGTCTCGATGCCGTGATCGCGTTTGGCGGGCTTTCGCCGGAAGTGGTGCGCAACGTGGTGCAGAAATTCGTGCTGCAACTCGAAGCCCAGCTTTCGGAGCGCAACGTCACGATCGAACTGACCGACAAGGCGGCCGATTGGCTGGCCAAACGCGGCTACGACGAAAGCTTCGGCGCCCGCCCGCTGGCGCGCGTGATCCAGGAGTTCGTGAAAAAGCCGATGGCCGACGAACTCTTGTTCGGCAGCCTGAAGAACGGCGGCATCGTGAAGGTCGATATCGATCCGAAGGAT
>DASZPV010000170.1:0-17111 GCA_035549875.1 Caulobacterales bacterium | reverse complement strand
CGGCCTCGATTACCCGACTGCGCAGATCTTCCGAAAGAGATTTCGCCATCCATGCCGGCCTCCGTCCAGCACGAAGCGTGAATCAGAATTCGAGTCCCGTGGGAATCCCCACCGATTCAATCCGGTCAGATTTTGCTCTAGGTTTCCGCGATACTGACTTTGCCGTCCTTCAGCGTCAGCGCGATCCTGCCGTGTTTGAGGGCGAGCGCGCGTTCGCCGAACACGTCGCGCCGCCAGCCCTGTAGCGCCGGCACGTTCGCCTTGTCGGAGGCGGCGATGGCCTCAAGGTCGGCGACCGAAGCAATCAGCCGCGGGGCGACATTGTTGCTCTCCGCCTCATGGCGCAAAAGGACTTTGAGCAACTCGACAGTCGGCCCGGCGCCTGGCGGCGGCGCGGGCGCGCGTTCGTAATCGGGGGCCTTGGCCTTCGGATCAGACAGCGCGCGATCGAGCAGCCCGGCCAGTTCCGCGCCATGGCGTGAGCCGCCGAAGCCTTTCGGCACGGCGCGCAGGCGGTCGAACGCCGCCGGCGTGCGCGGGCGTTGCTCGGCAATTTCGTAGAGCGCGTCGTCCTTCAGCACACGGCCGCGCGGCACGTTGCGGCTTTGCGCGGTGCGCTCGCGCCAGGCGGTGGCGACCTGAAGGGCGATCAGATAGTCGCGCTGGGTCTTGCGGACCTTCAGGCGCTTCCAGGCGATTTCGGGATCGGGATCGTAGAGCGCGGGGTCCCGTAGGCTTTCGATTTCGTCGGCGACCCAGGCGAGGCGGCCTTGTTGCTTCAGTTCTTCCGTCAGAGCCGGATAAATTTCCCGCAGATAGGTAACGTCGGCCAGGGCGTAGGCGAGCTGATCTTCGCTGAGCGGGCGCCGGCTCCAGTCGGTAAAGCGGCTGGACTTGTCGATGCGCTTTTTCAGCATCGCAAACACCAGCGCGTCATAAGCGATGGAATCGCCGTGGCCGGCGGCCATGGCGGCGATCTGGGTGTCAAACAGCGGGGAAGGGACCTTGCCCGTCATGTGATAAAAAATTTCGAGGTCCTGGCGGGCGGCATGGAAGACCTTGGTGACCTTGGGGTCATTCATCAGGGCGATCAGGGGGGCCAGATCCAGGCCCTCGGCGAGCGGGTCGATCACCGCCTCCACGCCGGGCGCGGCAGCCTGCAACAGGCATAGATTCGGCCAATAGGTGGTTTCGCGCATGAACTCGGTATCGATGGCCACAAAGGGCTTCGTGGCCATCGCGCCGCATACGGCGGCGAGGCGTTCTGTATCGGTGATGACCGGCATGCGGCCCTGTAGCTGGGCCAGGTCGGCTTCCTTGACAAGCCTTAAGCGCTTATGGTCTCTCCGCCGCCTGTCAGGGGGCTAAAAGCCCTGCGTCGGGGGGCAAAACTGCCCCGCCGGGAGCTTCCATGCACGCCTACAGGACAAATGATTGCGGGGCTCTGCGCGCCGCCGATGTCGGCAAGACGGTTCGTCTGTCGGGCTGGATCCACCGCAAGCGCGACCATGGCGGCCTGCTGTTCATCGACCTGCGCGACCATTACGGCGTGACCCAATTGGTGGCGCTGCCGGGCGAGGCGGCGTTTTCGGTGTTCGAGAGGCTGCGGGCCGAGAGCGTGATCTGCATAACCGGCGCGGTCGTCGCCCGCGCGGCCGAGACGGTGAACGCCAATCTGCCGACCGGAGAGATCGAAGTGCGCGTCGCCGCCGCCGAAGTCCTCTCCGAAGCACAGGAATTGCCGCTGCCGGTGTTCGGCGAGCCGGACTATCCGGAAGAAATCCGGCTGAAATACCGCTACCTCGATCTGCGCCGCGAGAGCCTGCACAAGAACATCATGCTGCGCACGAAGGTGATCGCCTCGCTGCGCCGACGGATGATCGAGCAGGGCTTTACCGAGTTTTCGACCCCGATCCTGACCGCATCCAGTCCGGAAGGGGCGCGCGACTATCTGGTGCCGAGCCGGCTACATCCGGGCAAGTTCTACGCGCTGCCTCAGGCGCCGCAGCAGTTCAAGCAATTGCTGATGGTCGCCGGTTTCGACCGCTATTTCCAGATCGCGCCGTGCTTCCGGGATGAGGACGCCCGCGCCGACCGCGCGCCGGGCGAGTTCTACCAACTCGATTTGGAAATGAGTTTCGTCACGCAGGAAGACGTGTTCACCGCCACCGAGCCGGTGATGCATGACGTGTTCGAGGAATTCTCCGAAGGCCGCTGGGTATCGCCCGCGCCGTTCCGGCGGATTCCGTACAAGGAGAGCATGCTGAAATACGGCTCGGACAAGCCTGATCTGCGCAATCCGATCGAGATCGTCGATGTCACCGAATTCTTCGCGAAGCCGGAGGTCGAATTCAAAGCGTTCAAGGGCAAGACCGTTCGCGCGATTCCCGCGCCGGGGGCGGCAAGCCAGCCCCGTTCGTTCTTCGACAAGCTGAACGATTGGGCGCGCAAGGAATTCAAAGCGCCGGGCCTCGGTTACATCGTATTCGAAGGCGATGAGGGCAAAGGCCCGATCGCCAAATTCGTTCCGGCGGACATTCAGAAACAGATGGCCGCCGCTGCGGGCGTCAAATCAGGCGATGCGCTTTTCTTTGCGGCTGACAATGAACTGGCGGCGGCAAAACTTACAGGCGCGGCGCGACTGCGCATTGGCGAGGAACTTGGCGTTACGAAGACCGAAGGCTTTCACTTCTGCTGGATCGTCGATTTTCCGATGTATGAGTGGAACGAGGACGAGAAGAAGATCGACTTCAGCCACAACCCGTTCTCGATGCCTAATTACGATAAAGATGCGTTCATGGCGCTCGACGCGGGCGACAAGGACAAAATCCTCGGCATCACCGCGTTCCAGTATGACATCGTCTGCAACGGCGTGGAGCTTTCCTCCGGCGCGATCCGGAACCACCGCCCGGACGTGATGCTGAAAGCGTTCGAGATCGCCGGCTACGGTCCCGAAGTGGTCGAGGAAAAGTTCGGCGGCATGCTGAACGCGTTCCGCTATGGCGCGCCGCCGCACGGCGGCATGGCGCCGGGCGTGGACCGCATGGTCATGCTGCTCGCCGGCCTCAACAATTTGCGCGACGTGATCGCGTTCCCGATGAACCAGCAGGCGCAGGATTTGCTGATGGGGGCGCCTTCGGAGGCGACGCCCAAGCAATTGCGAGAGTTGCACCTGCGCGTGGTCGCGCCGGAGCCCAAAAAGGTCTGACGTTCGCCGTGAACGCGGCTACACCTTCAGGCCGAACAGTTTCGCGGTGTTGCCCGACAGGATCAGCGCTTTGTCCTGGTCGGATAGCGCGCTGCGCCGAATGACCTCCAGCGTCAGCGTCGGCGCGTTGTCGCTGCCGTATAATATGCGTTCGGCGCCGACTGTTTTGACAAAGCTCGGAAAGAATTGATCGCCGCCGTAAAGAGCCGGCGCGGTATCGACCAGAACATTCTTGCGCCGCCGGCAAACCTGGATCGCGTGCTCGCGGTCATCGGTGGTGACCAGGCCCGACATTGCAACGAAGGTCATGTCCGGAAACTCTTCCAGCAGCACTTCGAGACGCCACCAGGCTTCAAACTCCTTTTCCCGCACGTGAATGAACGGGATCAAGCCCAGCGCCTGTGTTTGCTTGAGCAGGGGGCGCATGTAGGGGTTGTCGATATAGACCCCGCCGTCGCCGTGATGCCAGCCGACGCCGCGCAGCTTCAGGACCTTGGCCATACGCTCAAGCTCCTTCAGCGACGCATCGCCGTCCTTCACTTCCACCACGCCGATGCCGGCAGGGAAACGCGCTGGATTTTTCGCGACGAAGGCCGCGATCATATCGTTCATCGCCCTGGTGTTGGCGATGCCCTCGGCGCGGCGATAGCGGTATCCGGCGGACACGATCGCTTTCGTGATGCCAAGCCGATCCATATAAGCAAGGCGCGAGGCATAGTTTTGCATGACCATCTGGTCGGTCGTGCCGAACGGCGCGTAGTCAGGCGTGCCCGGCTCCACATGCATATGAAGGTCGATGGGCTTGTCCCAGTCGGGGGCCGCGAACGCCGAGGGCGCCGCAGCGGCGGCTAACCCAACGGCTCCGGCGCCTGCTAGCGCCTGCCGACGCGAAATTTTCTCGGCCATGTTCCCCCCTAAGGATGTGGATCTGTGTCCCGTCCCGCTGCACTATCATTTGGCGGTGGTTGGTCAACATTATTGTCGGCAAAGTGAAGGGGCGCGGGTTGACAGGCGCGTTCAACAACGACTGTTGCGCACTTCCCCTGGAACAGGCCGCTGACTTAGTGGCAGGGGGCGACTGATATGCCTGCGGGCATGCGCGTCCCGGCGTCGCCGCAGGCGTTACGGAGCTGGCGCTGGCTCAGATTGCGGGCGCCGACGAAATTGGCCCCGCTGACGTCGGCGCGTTCGAAGGCGACATTCTCTAGATCGGCGCCGTTGAAATCGGCGTCCTGCAGGTAGGCCAGGGTGAAATCGGCCCGGCGCAATTCGGCGTGAACGAAACTGGCCCCCTGGGCGCGAGCGGCGAGAAAACGGGCGTCCTTCAGGGAGGCTTGCGCAAACGAGGCGTTTGAAAGTTCGGCGTTTGTGAAATCGGCGCGGTCAAGGACCGCGCCGCTAATATCGGCATTGGTCATCACTGCGCCGGAAAATTTGGCGTGGACGAATTTTCCGTTTGTGAGCTTGGCGTGGCTGAGATCGGCGCGCGCGAAATTGGCGTCGTTGAACACCGAATTGCTGACATTGGCGCGCAGCATCACCGACCGGGAAAAATCGCTGCCGGCGAACTTGCCGTCCGCCATCCGGGCGCCGGTAAGCGCCCGCTGAGACAGATCGCATTGTTCACAGACGCGCCCATAAAGCGGATCGAGGGTCACCACTTGAGGCTGCGCATTTTCCCAAGGCGTCCAGGGTCCGGCCCAAGCATTCGGGGCCGCCGGGAACATCGTTCCCGCAACCGCCGCCGCCATGGCTGCGCGAAGAGTCCAAGTCATCGTCAGCTCTTCTATCTGGTTTTCACAGTTCCGCGAGTGAAAACAAAGTAATTTGGCCGGCCGTCACTGCACTTGGGCCGGCCTAGACTGCGCCCCGCAGGCGGCGCACCGCAATTCGCCTGTCGATTGGCGGGCCAAGGTAAAATGTCCACAGGCGCTGCAGGCCGATGCCTCATAACGCGGCGCCGGCGGGGCGGCCTCGCGGTCAGGACCGCCGGTTTCGGCTGTCTTGCGCTCCCGGTTGGACGGCGGCGCGGATGTCCGGGGGCCAAAGGTGACGATATTGTCGGCGCCGCGGGCGAACCCGCGGGAGATGAACTGGGACGGATCGGCGGGCTTGCGGCCGATCCCGTCGCCGCGCGCCTCGAACGGGTCGATCTGGGCCAGGTCCTTGCGCTCCTGATACGAGACCGCCAACTCCCGGAATATATAATCCAGGATCGATGTCGCGTGCCGGATCGAGTCGTTGCCCTTAACCTCGCCGGCCGGTTCGAATCTGGTGAAAACGAAAGCGTCCACGAACTCTTCCAGCGGCACGCCGTATTGCAGGCCGATCGAAATCGAGATCGCGAAATTGTTCATTAGGGACCGGAAGGCGGCGCCCTCCTTGTGCATGTCGATGAAAATCTCGCCGAGGGAGCCATCTTCGTACTCGCCTGTGTGCAGGTAGACCTTGTGGCCCCCGACGATGGCTTTCTGGATGTATCCTTTGCGGCGGTCAGGAAGGCGGCGTCGCTCGGCCGCCGCGCGTTCCGGGCTCTGCTCGGCGGGCCCTGCGCGCCGGTCGCTCTGGCGCTCGGCCAGCAGTTCTCTCAGATCGATGCGATCGGCGATCTGGGCCGGCGGTCGATCCCAGAAAATCAGCGATAATCCGGCTTGCCGAGCGGCAAGGCAAAGCGGCGCCATCTGCCGTTCGTCGGCCAATGGCAAAGTCGCCGACATGTCGCCGATAATAAACGGGCTAACCGCCTTCGCCAGCGCCAGACGGCTTTCGGCGCCAATGCTTTCCGGCTGGGCGAAGATCGCGGCATGTTCGCGCTTGAGGCCCGGTGCGCGCGCCAGTGCGGCGACGCCGCAGCAATAGGCGTTCGCCGTCTCGATATCGCTATCCTTGAATCCGAGCGCGGCCAGCAGGTCAGCGCGTCCGGCTGCGACGGCCTCCGAGACGCCCAGAACGTCGCGGCAGAAGTCCGCGCCGATAACGGCGGGGTGAACAATGGAACGAATATCGAAAGCGTCGCGCGCGGCGGCTTCAACGGCGGAAAGGGCTGGATCGGTAAACCCCTTCCGCCGCAGCACATCGAGATTGACGCCGGGGGCGTCGGCCAGCGAGCCCGCGCCCTCGACGTGGCGGCGGATCACGTCAATCGCCTTTTCGTCATACCCAAGTGCAGAAAGCCCGGCGCATGAATCAGCGCTCAGCACGCGGCCAAAGCCGCCGCCAGCGCGGCGGCCGTACTGAACGCTTGGGGCAGGGTCCAGCCCGCCTTCGCGCGCGGGCAGCAGCACGAGCGCGGCGTGTCGAACTCCCTTTGCCTTCGCAGCTTCGCGCCACAAAGTCTGGGCGCGTTGCGCCGCTTCTGACGTTGGCGCCGGGGTCGAGAGCGTGATGTTGGCCGCCGCTCTGATTTTGAGTTCGGCGCCCTTGGCGCCCGGGCCGGCGCCAAGCTTTTTCGCCAGCGCCGCGCTTTCGCTGACCGCCGCGCCGCCCGCCAGCGCGACAATCGCCGCCGCCGCCTGCCTGCCGGCTTCACTGTCATAGGCCAGCCCGAGGCGCGTCAACGCCGCGGGCACGCCCACGATTTCGATGGCCAGGCGGCGCGCGCCCCGCGTTCCGCCTGCGGCGTGCGCGCCTTCTAGCGCCGCGACAACGGCGCGCATCGCGCCTTCGATCCCACCGGAATCCACCGAAGCATCGACAAAGGCTGCAAGGTTCAGGCTAGCGCCGACAAAGGCGTCGCCCGGCGCGCCGGTCAGTCCAAGCGGGTCCGCGACGCCGTCGGCCAAGTGCGCGCAAGCGCCGCCTGGCGCGCGCGTTGAGATCAACACCCCGCCACGCGGTTCGGCATCGGCGGCGGCATCGACCATGATCGAGGCAAGCGCGGAGTCGCCGGCAAGACGGGCGGCGGCGGACAGGAGATCGAGCGCCGGCGGGCTGGGCATGCCCGCAATGCCGAGACGCACGCCGGCCAGCAGATCGCGCTGTGCGGCGAGCGCGGCTGCAAGCTCGGCTTTTGGCGCCGCCGGCCATTCGATGAGGCGCGCGGCGTAGACCCCGCCGCCGTCCTCGGTCAGCGCTGCGCGCGCCAGCGCCGGGCCGAGGGCGATGCATCCGCTCGACAACAGGCCGAAAAGTTCGTCGGCGAACGCGTCGGCTTCGGTCCGCGTCCCCGCGGCGACAGCCCAGGCTGCGAGTTGCTCTGCCGCGGCTCTCAAGCCCACCCGCAGCGAGCGGCGCCCGTCTGGTCCCGCCTCGGCCAGACCACAACGCACGGCCTCAGCCAGTGCAGCCTGCGGCCATCCTGCGGGCGTCTCGATGACGTCGGCCACGTCGTCCCACGGATCGGCGGGCCTCAATTCCCATGAGACATCTGGCGTCGGGGCGGTTGGCGGCGTCATGCAAGGCTCCGTTTTCACCGACAAAGTACGACTGGCGTTAAGGATTGATCAACATATGGGGATGACCTGCCTGTGAGCCATACCAGATGATGTAGGGTGCGCTCGCTGGATTTCGCGCTGCACAAACGCCATAGTGCGCGCGGTTTCCGGCACGGGCGGATTGATGTTCAAGCGGTTTTTCATCTGGTGGAGCGGCGCGACTCTCGGCGCGTTCTACGACATCGGCCGGCGCGCCACGGAAGTCGGGACGGACGAGCAGGGCAACAAATATTACCAGGAGCGCAAGGCGAGCCGGGATGGGCGTCCGCGGCGCTATGTTACCTACAACGGCATCGCCGAGGCCTCCCGCGTCTCGCCGGACTGGCATGGCTGGCTGCACTACACGTTTGAGGATCCGCCGACCGTGTCGCCGCTGAAGCGTCAGCCTTGGGAACTGCCGCATCGCCCCAATTTAACCGGAACCGTGATGGCTTATCGCCCGCCGGGAAGTCTGGCGCGCAGCGGCAACGCCGAACGCATGGACGAATATGAAGCATGGCGTCCGGAAGGGTCATGAGATGAAAGAGGAGGCCGCTGAAACCGCAATCGGCGCCGTCGTGGCGGTGGTCGCGGCGGGCTTCTTGTTCTACGCGGTCACGCGCGCCGGCGGCGGCGAGGCCGCGGGCGGCTATCCGATCAACGCGCGTTTCAATCGCGTGGACGGGATTTCGGTCGGCGCTGACGTGCGCATGTCGGGCGTCAAGGTCGGCGCGGTCAGCACGATCGCCCTCGATCCGCAGACCTACATGGCCAAGGTGACGATGTCGGTCGATCCCAAGATCAAGGTGCCGGAGGATTCTTCGGCCAAGATCAGCAGCGACGGTCTGCTTGGCGGCGCCTACATTTCGATAGAGCCGGGCGGCGCCGAAGCGATGCTCGCCGCGGGTAAGGAAATTTCGCACACACAAGGCACTGTCGATTTGCTGACTGTGCTGGCCAGCGCCGTCGGCGGCGCCGCCAACAAGAGCGCCGGGACGCAGGAAGCGACGCCATGAAGACTATTTTGCGCGGCGTTTGCGCTGCGGCTGTCTTGTTTGCCGCCACGGCCGGCGCCGCCAGCGCGGAGACCGTGGTCCTGCGCGCGCTCGACAAGACCTATGGCATCGCCAAGGACATCGCCATTCCGGTTGGAAAGCCGATGAAATTCGGCTCGCTGACGATCACGCCCAAGGCGTGCGCCAAGCGCGCGCCCGAAGAAACCCCGGAAGTCTCGGCGTTTCTGACGATCGACGATAAGCCGGTTACTGACGCCAACCAGCCCGCCGCCGAGCAGAAGACCATTTTTTCCGGCTGGATGTTTGCCTCAAGTCCCGCGCTAAACGCGCTGGAACACCCCTCCTACGATGTTTGGGTTATCGACTGCAGAAGTTGAGCCCCGGCGAGACCGGACGGCAGACGCGCGAAATCAGCAGGCTGCTTCAAAGCATCGTCCAGGCGCCGTTTAAATTCAGCGCGATCCATTTCGATTGCGCCGAACTGGCCTAGATGCGGCGTCCAGAATTGCGAGTCCAACAAGGTGTAGCCACCCACTGTCAGGCGCGCGACCAGATGGACGAGCGCAACCTTGCTGGCGTCGCGCGCGCGGGAAAACATGCTTTCCCCGAAGAACGCGGCGCCGAGTGATACGCCGTAGAGGCCGCCGACGAGATCGCCGTCGCGGCGGCATTCTATCGAATGGGCAAATCCCATTTTGTGCAGCCGCTCGTAGAGGTCGATGATCGGATCATTTATCCAGGTGTCTTCCCGGCCCGGAAAGACGGCGGCGCAGGCGCGCAGCACGGCGGGAAAATCCCGATCGACCGTAACGACGTACCGTTCGCTTCGAATTGTTCGCGCAAGGCGATGGGGAACGTGAAAACCTTCAAGCGGCAGCACGCCGCGTTTTTCCGGATCGATCAGAAACAGGCGCCGGTCCTCGCGCGCTTCCGCCATCGGAAACACGCCGCGGCGGTAGCAATCGAGCAGCTCGGCGGGGCCGAACGGCAGCACCATGGCCTCACCTTCAAGGCGTCAGAAAGCCTTGGCGCTATTCTGATTGATCTGCGAGCAGATGTTCAAGCCAATGGATGTGATAGTCGCCCGCGGCGATGTCCGCCTCGCCGGCAAGACGCTGGAAGAGCGGGATCGTGGTCTCCACGCCGATGACCACCATTTCGTCGAGCGCGCGCTTGAGGCGCATCAGGCAATCGGCGCGGTTATGGGCATGGACGATCAGCTTGCCGATGAGCGAGTCGTAATAGGGCGGAATCTGGTAGCCGGCATAGATCGCCGAATCGAGCCGTACGCCGAGCCCGCCGGGGGCGTGAAAATCGATCACCCGGCCTGGAGAGGGCATGAACGTACGCGGGTTCTCCGCATTGACGCGGACTTCAATGGCGTGACCTTCAAACGTGATATCTTTCTGCTTGAAGCTAAGCGGCAGGCCGGCGGCAATGCGGATCTGCTCTCGCACCAGATCGATGCCGGTGACCATCTCGGTGACGGGGTGCTCGACCTGAAGACGCGTATTCATCTCGATGAAATAGAACTCGCCCTCTTCATAGAGATATTCGACCGTTCCGACGCCTAGATAGCCGAGCTTCTTGATCGCCGCGGCCGTGACGCGGCCGATTTCGGCGCGCGTTTCGGCGTCCAGCGCGGGCGAGGGCGCTTCCTCCCAGACTTTCTGGTGACGACGCTGAAGTGAACAATCGCGCTCGCCGAGATGGCACACATTGCCGTGGGCGTCTGCGATCACCTGGATTTCGATGTGGCGCGGTTTTTCGAGATATTTTTCGATATAAACGGCGTCGTTGCCGAAAGCGGCGAGCGCCTCGGCTTTCGCGTTGGCGAGCGCTTCTGCAAGTTCGGCTGCTTCGCGCGCCAGTTTCATGCCGCGCCCGCCGCCGCCGGCGGTGGCCTTGATCAGCACGGGATAGCCGAATTTCTTCGCGATCTTGCGGGCGGCTTCCTCGGATTCGACGGCGCCGTCCGAGCCCGGCACTATGGGAATGCCCGCATCATCGGCCGCGCGCTTGGCTTCGATCTTGTCGCCCATCATGCGGATGTGTTCGGGCTTGGGCCCGATGAACGTCATGCCGTGCTTTTCGACGATCTCGGCGAATTTGGCGTTTTCCGAGAGGAAGCCATAGCCGGGATGGATCGCCTGGGCGCCGGTGATTTCCGCCGCCGCGATGATCGCCGGAATGTGCAGGTATGATTTGGCCGCCGGCGCCGGACCGATGCAGACGCTTTCGTCGGCCATGCGCACGTGCATGGCGTTGGCGTCGGCGGTGGAATGCACCGCGACCGTGGCGATGCCCATTTCCTTGCAGGCGCGGTGGACGCGCAGCGCAATCTCACCCCGATTGGCGATGAGGATTTTGTCAAACATCTTATTCGATGATGGCCAACGGCTGGCCGTACTCGACAGGCTGTTCGTTGGCGATGAGGACTTGGGTGAGGCGCCCTGCTCGCGGCGCAGGGATCGGATTGAACGTCTTCATCGCTTCGACGACCAGAAGCGTCTGGCCTTCGCTTACCAAGTCGCCGATCTTCGCATAAGGCGGTTCTTCCGGCTTTGGCGAAAGGTATGCGGTGCCGACCATTGGCGATGTGACGGCGCCGGGATGGGCGCGCAGATCGGCTGGCGGCGCGGGCGCTGCTATGGCCGGCGCCGGAGCGGCGGCGGCGGGCGCATGCGGAACGAAGACGCCGGCGCTGGCGCCGGAGATACGCACCCGCAGATCGCCGCGCTCGATTTCTATTTCGGTAAGCCCGGTATCGCGCAGGATGGCCGCGAGTTCGCGCACGAGTTCCGGTTCTAGTCCGGCTGCGCTTACCGGCGATTTTTTTTCTGTCATCGGCTGCGGCCCGCCGCTCCTGCTGGGTTGGACTGGTGAACACGCTGCGCCGCACCGGCGCGGGCAAACAAGAACGAGCGGCGGTTAAGGGTGATCGCCGGCTGGGTCAAGCATGGTGTGATTGCGCCTTCGGATGGCTCGCCGCGTTGCGCGCCGGGCTTATCATGTCTAAGGGAAGCCGATGAGAGAGCTAATGGCCCTCACGGTCAATGGCGAAAAACGCGAGGTAGAGCCTGGGGCGAACCTGGCGGGCTTTCTTAGCGCCATCGGGCTCGATCCGGCGAAGGTGGCGGTCGAGCGCAACCTGGCGATCGTTCCCCGATCACGCTATGGCGAGACGCAGCTTTCGCCTGGCGACCGAATCGAGATTGTGCATTTCGTGGGAGGCGGATGATGGACGGGGCCGGCCCGACGCAAGGCGGCGCTGACAATTTGCAGGTCGCCGGGCGCACGCTGAAATCGCGCCTGATCATCGGCACTGGCAAATACAAGACTTACACCGAAAATGCGTTGGCGCTGGAAGCCAGCGGCGCCGAGATGGTTACAGTGGCGATGCGCCGGGTGAACCTTTCGGATCCCGGCCAGCCCCGGCTTGTCGATTTTATCGATCCTGCCAAGGTAATCTATCTGCCAAACACCGCCGGCTGCTTCACTGCGGACGATGCGTTGCGGACGTTGCGCCTGGCGCGCGAGGCGGGCGGCTGGACTCTGGTGAAGCTGGAAGTGCTAGCCGACCAGAAGACGCTTTATCCCGACATGGAAGAAACCCTGAAGGCCACGAAGGTGCTGGTGGCCGAGGGGTTTCAGGTGATGGTCTATTGTAGCGACGATCCGGTCTATGCGCGCAAGCTGGAGGATGCCGGCGCCAGTGCGATCATGCCGCTGGGCTCGCTGATCGGCTCGGGCCTCGGCATCCAAAACCCGGTGAACATTCGCCTGATCGTCGAGCAGGCCGGCGTGCCGGTGATTGTCGACGCCGGGGTAGGGACCGCTTCGGACGCGGCGGTGGCGATGGAATTGGGCTGCGACGGCGTACTCATGAACACGGCGATCGCCGAGGCGCGCGATCCGATCCGCATGGCGCGGGCGATGAAGCATGCGGTGATCGCGGGACGCGAAGCCTATCTGGCCGGTCGCATGCCGAAGAAGCGCTACGCCGATCCGTCAAGCCCGCTGGCTGGGCTGATCTAACGGCGCGTCCGGAGCGCGCGCAGGGATTTATCCATCTCTTCAGGCTGAAAGCCGCTGAAAAGCTGGCCGTTGATCAGGAAAGTCGGCGTGGCGTTGATCTGCCCCTGGGCGGCGATGTCCTGATCTTCCTGCAACAGCGCCATGATCGCTGGATCGTTCATATCGCGGCGCATGCGCACCACATCGACGCCTGACGATTTGGCGATCTGATCGATCTGACCGGAATTCAGATCGCCCTTGGCCCGCATCATCGCATCATGGAACGGTAGATAGCGCCCCTGCTTCATCGAGGCGACCGCGGCTTTCGATGCTTCCAGCGAATTGGGCCCCAGGATCGGGAATTCGACGAAGACGAAACGGACGTCCCTGTTCGCTTTCATGTTCGCTTGCGTCCAGTCGAACGCGACTTTGCAGTAGGGGCAGCGATAGTCGAAGAACTCGACCACGGTGACTTTGCCGTTGACCGGACCAACCGAGAAGCGGCGCGGATCGCGTTCGATCTTGGGCATCAGGAGCGCCAGGCGCGCGTGTGCTTCGGCGGTTTTTTTTGCCTCCAACGCGGCTTGCATCTCCGTCAGCAGTTCGGGGTTCTTGAGCAGGTAATCGCGGACAATCGCGCGGACCTGCGCATCCTGTTCCAAGTTCAGCGGCCCTTTGGGCGGTTCAACCGATGCTGCGCTCGCGGCGGCCGCTGGCGCTGAGGTTGCAGGCGGCGCTGGCGGCGCACATGCGGCGACGGCGAGCGTCAGAACCAGCCCTCTAAGAAACCCGATCATGGACGGCACATGCCCGCCCGAAGCCGATTGCGCAAGCCGGTCACCCGCGCCTCTTCTGACGAGCCTCGTTCTCCGCCACGAGAACGATGTCCGAAGCGCGCCGCCATGACGCCGATCCCTCGGGCAAGGTCTTCTTCGCGCGTTGGGCGAAATTCAGCGCCTGGGCATAGTCGCCAATTGAGAAAGACTGTTCGGCTGAAGCCAGGCGCGCCATGCCCTCGTTCTGCGTCGTGTCATAGGCAATGGCCATTTCGCGCCAGGCAAACGCGTTATCAGCCTCGATCGCCACGGCCTTCTGGAGCAGGCCGATCGCTTCCTTGGCGGAGGCTTCGTCTCCCACGCCGTTCAGCGACCGGGCGAGATTGATCTGCAGCAGTGCGCTATCGGGCCTCAGTTTGAGCGCGAGACGGTCATGCGGGACAGCCTCTTTCGCCTTGCCGCCCTCAAAAAGGATCTGGCCCCACAATTCCTGAAAATACGGATTGTTCGGGTCGGCCTGGACGAGCGCTTCGATCTCTTTCAGCGCCTTGCCGGTGTCGGGAACGCGATAGGCCGCCACGGCGCGGGCGTAGCGCGCTGGCTGCGAGGTATCCTTTTCAGGATATTTGATCAGGGTGCGTGCGGGCGTTTCGAGGAAGCCGTAGAGTTTGGCCTGCATCATCTTGAAGCGCGTGATGTCAGCGTCCGAATCCTTGGCCTTGAAGTTTGCGGCGCCTTCGACGCGCACGCGCAGGGCCTCGATGCGGTCTGAAGAAAGCGGGTGTGTGCGGAAGTAAGGTTGCCGGCGCGCATCCGACATCACCTCTTCGTAGCGAAACTTTTCGAAGAAATCGACCAGTCCTTCACCGGACTGGCCGCTCGCGTCCAGGAACGACATGCCCGCTTGGTCGGCTGCAGATTCCTGTACCTGACTGAAGCGCACGTACGAGGCCATGGCGAACTGCGTCGAGCCTGAAATCAGCGCCGCGCCCGCATCAGGCGCCCCCGCTGCCAGCGCGAGAATGCCCAGTCCGATCGAAATAATCGCGGGACGCATCGCTTTGCCCATATTGGCGTCGCTGCGCGCCAGGTGTCCGCCGGCAATGTGGCCGGTTTCGTGGGCCATGACGCCCTTGAGCTGGTTTGGCGATTCCGTTGCGAGGATCAGACCTGTGTGCAGGAAAATGTTCTGCCCTTCGGCGACGAAGGCGTTCAACGACGGATCGTTCCAGATGATGATCTGCACCGAACTCGGATCGAGATTCGCCGCCTTCCAGATCGGCGTTCCATAATCACGAAGGGTCTGCTCGATTTCAGCGTCGCGAATCTGGCCTGCGGCGCAGGCAGGTCCGGCCAGCGCGGCCAGAGAAATCGCGGCGCCAGCCAGAACGCTGCGCACATGGCGCAGAAATGGGAACATTCCCGTCTCCTCGAACTCAACCGCCCCTACGCCGGCAGAGTGATGGAAAGCCATCACGGCGGCAAGATGACGCTCGCAGTCCGTGTTTCCGTCAGCCAGCCTCTTTCTTTCCCCAGCGATGCAAGCGCGCGAAAAATTTGGCGCGACGTTCTTCGTCCGGGGCGTAGTCCGCGGCCGCGGGAACAGGCTCCGGCTCCGCCGCTTCCTGCGCAATGGCCTCTACCGGCGCGGGCGGCTCGGGATCGAAAGAGACCAGAGCGGCGATCACCGGCGGCGCCGGCTCGGGCGCTTCCTCGTCGTCGATTTCGGCGCTTTCCTCGGCAAGTTCGCCTGCGACAATGCCGGACTCCGCCCCCGAAGGTTCTCCGGGGCCGCGCCCTCCGCGCCCACGGCGCCGGCGCCGGCGTCGGCCTGTTTTGGCGCCTTCGCCGGGCGACGCCGGCGCTTGCTCACGATCTTCGCCGCCGGCTTCCGGCTCGGCGCCAGTTACCGGCCCGCTTGATACCGCCACGGCGGAATCTTCTCGCACGGACCCGGCCTGTTCCTCGCCAGCACGGCGGCGTCCGCCGCGCCGGCCGCGCCGGCGCCGGCGCCGGGCGCCGTCTTCACGCGGCGGGGCGGTTTCAGTCTCGCCAGCGGCGACGGCTTCACGCTCGCCGCTTTCCAACGCGGGCTCCCTGCCGTGCTCCAGTTCTGGTTCGTCATCGTCATCGGCCACGACGTCTTCGGCGGCCTCGGCCGCCTCGCGCGCGGCATCGGCGGCGGCGCGGCGTTCGGCTTCCAGCGCCAGTTCAGCCTCCACTTCGGGCGGACGTTCGCCATGGCTTTGCAGTTCGAAATCGGGCGGCGACAAACCGGGATTGGCGGTGACGCGGATGCGCACGCGCCGGCTTTCTTCCAGCCGGGCGATAGCCTCGCGTTTCTCGTTGAGCAGATAGAGCGCCACTTCAGTGGGCGCGCGCGCCTCGACCACCTCGCCGCGTCCCTTGATCGCTTCCTCGTCGAGCGCGCGCAGCAAACGAAGAGCGCTGGATTCCACGCTGCGGACGCGGCCCGATCCCTGGCACGTCGCGCAGATATGCGAAGACCCCTCCAGCACGCCGGTGCGCCGGCGCTGGCGCGACAATTCCATCAGTCCGAACGAACTGATCTTTCCGACCTGAATGCGTGCGCGGTCAAAGCGGAGCGCATCTTTAACCTTCTTCTCGACGACGCGGTCGTTCTTCGATTCCTCCATGTCGATGAAATCGATCACGATCAGGCCGGCCAGGTCGCGCAGGCGCATCTGGCGCGCGGCCTCCTCGGCGGCTTCGCAATTGGTCTTGAACGCGGTCTGCTCGATGCCGCGTTCGCGCGTGGCGCGGCCGGAGTTCACGTCGATCGCCACCAGCGCCTCGGTTTGGTTGATGACGATATAGCCGCCCGATTTCAGATTTACGCTCGGGCTGTAGATGCTTTCCAATTGACGTTCGACGCTGTGCTTGGCGAAGATTGGCGTCGGTTCACGATAATGATGCACGCGCTTGGCGTGGCTTGGCATCAACATGCGGACGAAATCCTTCGCCTCGCGGTAGGCGCCGTCGCCTTCGACGTAAATCTCGCCGACATCCTTGTCATAGAGATCGCGGATCGCGCGTTTCACAAGGCTGGATTCTTCGTAGATCATCGCCGGCGCGATCGAGCGCAAAGTCAGATCGCGGATGTTCTCCCAGGCGCGAAGCAGATATTCGTAATCGCGTTTGATTTCGGTCTTGGTGCGTTTGGCGCCCGCGGTGCGGATGATCAGCCCCATGCCCTGCGGCACGTCGAGATCGGTCGCGACCTTCTTCAGGCGCTTGCGGTCAGGCCCAGACGTGATCTTGCGCGAGATTCCGCCACCCCGCCCCGTGTTGGGCATCAGGACGCAATAGCGCCCGGCGAGCGACAGATAGGTGGTCAGCGCCGCACCCTTGTTGCCGCGCTCTTCCTTGACAACCTGGACCAGCAGAACTTGGCGGCGGTGAATCACGTCCTGGATCTTGTAGCGGCGGCGAAGCGCCATGCGCTTGGCGCGCAACGCATCGGCGTCCTTGGACCTGCCGCGGCCCTGGCGGCGACGACCACGCCGGCGGGGCTGGCTGTCTTCGTCCTCATCCTCGTTGTCTTCTGCCCGGTCTTCGGGCCCGTCAGCTTCAGCGTAGCCGTCGGTGTCGGCCTCGGCTTCTTCCTCGGTCTCTTCGAAGCCGTTCTGGACCTGGCCGTCTTCGATGGTGGCCACCTGGT
>DASZPV010000169.1:0-9876 GCA_035549875.1 Caulobacterales bacterium | reverse complement strand
ACGCCGCTGCGTTCCAGATCGATCAGATCGACATCGAGCTTGGTCACCTTGTCGATCGAGAAACGGAAGCCGAGATCGGCGAGTTTAGCCATCGCGCGCGCTTCCATTGCGCCGCGCGCTTCGTAATCGGCCTGGCCGATCTCGAAAATCAGCGAGCCGGAAAGATCGCCATGCTCGCGCATGAATTCGAGGAATTGCGGGAAGAACGTTTCATCGGATAGCGAGCGCGCCGACAGATTGCAGAAAATCCCGATGCGCCGGTCCTGTTTGGCCAGCTTGCGCACGATCTGCACGCAGCGGAACAGCAGCATGTTGTCGATCGTGCTGGTCAGCCCCGCGGAATCGGCCGCCGGCATGAATTCGCTCGGCAGGATGATGCGGCCGGAGGGGTCCTTGAGGCGGGTGAAGCCTTCGTAGAATTGCGTGCGGCGCTGGGGCAGCGACACGATCGGCTGCAGATGCAGTTCGACCCGGTTATCGTTGAGCGCGTCGCGGACGATGTCGATCGGGCTGGGCTTGGGCGGACCGCTGGCCGCGGGACCGGATACGCGGCGCGCCTCTTCCATGCGCTGATCGACGACCTGGCCCAGCCGCGCGGCGAGTTGATCGATCAGCGAGCCTTCGAGTGCGGGCGGGGCGATTGGCGCCTCGATCCGCGGACGCGAGGCGATCGTGTGATCGAGGCGCGCGACCTGATCGCCGATCGCGCCCAGCTCCTCGCGTAGATCGCGCTGGACATCGCGGATTTTCTCGATCTCGCCGGTGAATTTTCTGTCGAGCCGCTTTTCCGTCTGCTTCACCGCCGTGGTGGCGTGCGCGATGGTGAGGCCGGCGTGGGTAATGGCAAACGCCGCGAACATCGATAGCCCGCCCAGCGTGGCCCCCGCCGAATCGGCGCCGCCGACGCGCGACAACGCCAGCCCCAGCGCCAGCGACACCGTGGCGTAGGCCGAGTAGAACAGGATGTGTGCGAGCACGGGCATAGAGCTTCGCGACTCCTCCGCCCGCTATCCAAGCCGAGTATGGTTAGCGGGGTGTTAACCATGCCGCCTCTGGCGTCAGGGGCTGAGGAAAAGCCGCGCCGCTGTGAGCAAATATCCAAGCCCGATCACGGTCACGAACCAGCGGGTGAGGGTTTTGAAATGCACGTCGCTCAGGCGGTCGAGCACGAGGCCGCCGGCCCATGTGCCGGCAAAGGAAATGGGGATCATCGCGGCAAAGAACCAGGCCGGCGGCAGCGCTTCGCCGCGCTCGGCGCCGAGCAGAAGCGCGCCGTAATAGGCGATCTTCGTGAGATGCGAGAACGACTGCGTCGTCGCCTTGGTCGCCACGATCTGGTGGCGCGTCAGGCTGGTGCGCACGAAGAACACGTCGAGCAGCGGGCCCGCGGAACCGGCGAGGATGTTGAAGCCGCTGACCAACACGCTGCACAAAAGCGCGTGCGCGGGTTTGCTGGCGTCGACGGAAAACCAGCTCTTCGGCGTCCATACCGCCAGCGGGACGAGGCCAAGGAAAAGGAATACCCAGCGCTTGCTGGGCTGGTAAGCGGCAGCCGCGAGCAGTCCCGCGATCACCAGCGAGCCCGCCATGTAGATCGCGACGATCCGCCATTGGATGTGGCGCCGGTGCAGGAACGCGCGGCCGCCATTGGCGATGAACTGCACCGAGCCTTGCGTCACCATCGCCGCCGCGACCGGCAGCAGCGCGGTAAATATCCCCATCAGCAACAGCCCGCCCGCCATGCCGATCACGCCGGAGAGAACCGACGTGCCGAATACGGCGGCCAGCAGAAGCGTCAGGTTCACGCAGTGAACGCCGCAAGGCGTACTTCGAGGGCCACGCGCACGGAAAGCCATTCCTCGCGGATAATGGAGAAGTACACGGTGTCGCGCATCGTGCCGTCCGCCCGGCGCATGTGGCGCCGGTGAATGCCTTCGAACTTTGCGCCGAGCTTGATGATGGCCGCCCCCGAGCGGGCGTTGCGTGCATCCGTTTTCAGTTCGACGCGCTCGGCCCCGGACTCGAAAGCGTGCCCAAGCAGCAGCAATTTGCACGCGGGATTGGCGGCGCCGCCCTGCGCCGATGGCGCATACCACGTGCCGCCGATCTCGACGCCGGCGTGGGCCGGGCGGATTTCGAGATAGCAGGTCTGGCCGATGATTGCGCCGGAGGCCTGATCGAATACGGTGAAATGCATCCAGGCGCCGGCGCGCTCCTTGGCGAGTTGCTCCTCGAACGCAGCGTCCCAATCGCTCGCGTCGCGCACCCAATGGGTCCAGATTGCGGGATCGGACGCGGCGGCGCGCAGGCCTTCGCGGTGCGAGTCTTCGAGCGGAACGAGGCGGACGAATTGGTTTTCGAGCAGTGCGTGAGTGAGGTTCATGTTCTGAAACTCAGTATAGCTTGGAGGCGCTAAATAATATGAGCGAGATCCACGCGAGGCCCATCAGACCAAATTGTGCCGTCGGGACAATCCATTTGTGCCTTCCGTTCCCACGTTGCATTGCAAGGTACAACCAGCGAACGTTCCAAATAAGCAGGGGAAGCAAGCAGGGGACTATTAAAAAGAAGACAAGAGGGCCGCCTCCTGATGCGCCGGGAATATCCCTGACCTCTGGCTCTAACCATTGAGACGACGACAGCAGCAAAAACAACAAACCGGTCAAAGCATTGATGCCAACCCATATCCGAGAGGTGATAGGTTTGCGACTTTGAGGGCGATCGAGTTTGTCAGGAGTCACCAATCGTTGATGCTCATGTCGGCGCGGCGCGGCCATGCGTCGGCGGGAAGACCGCACGCTTCAGGATCGAAAGTTTCGCGCGACAGGATCACGGCGTTGGTCGGCGTTTCCTCGACGCGCACTTCCTCCATCTCGAAGGGGAGTTCGTCATGCGCGAGAAAGGCCGCGCCCTTGAGGAAGAAGCAGGCGGCGAGGGCTTCCGTCGTAGGATCGCCGGGAAACGTCATCACCCGTGAAAGCCGCTCGGGTTCGTTCACGCGGAAATAATCCACCAGCGGATCGGCTTCGTCGAGCATCAGCGCGTGATCGACATGCTCGTCGATCCAAGTTCGCCAGCGGCGTTTCACGGCCTCGAACGGGGCGTCCATGTTCGTGCCGCCGAAGCGGAACTGTCCGGCGGGTTTGACGCGGATCGTTACGATCTCGTTGTGCCCATGCGGCGTGGCGCATTTGGACAAGGGAACGGCGCGCAGGCGATGGGCCATCGCATAGCGGCGGGTGAATTCTAGGGACGGCATGGACGGCGTCTTTAGCGCCTCAAATCCAGCGGCGCCAGCGGGCGATGAGCAGCGCGGCGCCGGAGGCGGCAAACATCAGCATAAACGCAACCCACGGCCCCCAAGCGGCCTTGAACCAGTCCATCGCCTCAAAATTCATGCCGAAAATCGAGGCGATCAGCGTCGAGGGCACGAAGACCGAGGCGAACACGGAAAGGCGCTGGATCGCGACGTTTTGGTTGGCCGCGACCAGGCCGAGCACGCCGTCGAGCAGGAACACCAGATGGTCCTGCATGGCGTCGCCCTGGCGATCGAGTTGCTCGGCGTCGCGCAGCAGCGCGGCCATTTGATCGGCGGGCAAGCCGTGGGCGTCGCAGCGCTTCCCGGCGAAGGAGAACAGCCGCTCAAGGCTGCCGAGCGAATCCCGCCCCATCGTGACGATCACGCCGAGCGCGCTGAGTTCGGCGAGCGCCGGGCGCATGTCGGCGGCGCCGAAATGGTGTTTGTTGAATACGGCGTCGGAAAGCTTCTGGGCGCGCGTGGAAACTTCCGCGAGCACGTCTGCAAGGCGCTCGATAACCGCCTCCAGCAACGCCATCAGCACGTCGCCGCCGTCTGCGGCATTGTCGATCCGGGCCGACGCGCGGCCCTGGCCGACGCGAAAGGCCGTAGGCTCGATCGCACGCACGGTGATCAGTGTATTAGTTTTGGTCAGGATAAAGCTGACGCCGTCC
This sequence comes from Caulobacterales bacterium, assembly GCA_035549875.1. Taxonomy (GTDB): domain Bacteria; phylum Pseudomonadota; class Alphaproteobacteria; order Caulobacterales; family Aquidulcibacteraceae; genus JAKFWI01. The sequence goes on along the minus strand of DASZPV010000169.1, from coordinate 5,904 downwards.
GATTTGGGTTTTTCGTTGGCCAGCGTGACCAAAGTAGCGGTCAAAACCAGCGCACCGTCTTCCTGATAAAAGCGCGCGGAAAACTCGAGCATCGCGCGCTCGGTCTCGGTAGGCACATCGACGCCGTAGGTGGCCTCGACCAGTTTCTCCTCGGCATCGCTCGGGCGCAGCAGGTCTATCCAGACCGCTGAGCCGTCTTTCAGCGCCGCCGCCGGATCGTCGGCCGCTACGAGCCGGTTATCGAGGCGGCGATAGACCGTCAGCATGAAAATGCCTCAGCGTTTTCTGATGTGCGCCTGCTTCCCCATCGAGGGCAAGGAGGGAGGCGAGTGCGCTTCATCTATGTACGCGCCAGGGCGCGCCAGCCGATGTCGCGGCGGAAAAAGCCGCCGGGCCAGTCGATCAGTTCGATCGCGCCATAAGCGCGCGCGGCGGCCTGTTGCAGATCGGCGCCGATCGCGGTGACGTTGAGCACGCGCCCGCCGGCGGCGCGGATCAGGCCGTCATCGTCGGCGCGGGTGCCGGCGTGGAAAATCTCCACGCTATCGCCCGTGCTGGCGCGCGCGAGGCCGCGGATCACCGAGCCGGCAAGCGGCGTATCGGGATAGCCTTGCGCGGCCATGACGACGGTGACGGCGGGACGCGGGTCCCATTCCGGCGCCGGCAGATTGGCCAGCCCGCCTTTGGCGCAGGCGAGCAGGTAGGGAACGATGTCGCTTTTCAGCCGCGCCATCAGCGTCTGGCATTCCGGATCGCCGAAGCGGACGTTGAACTCGATCAGCTTGGGCCCGTCTGGCGAAACCATCAGGCCGGCATACAGCACGCCCTTGAACGGCGCGCCGGCGGCGGCCATGCCCTTCACTGTCGGCAGAACGATCCTCGCCATCGCCTGCTCGATAATATCATCGGTCAGCACCGGCGCCGGCGAATAGGCGCCCATGCCGCCGGTGTTGGGGCCTTTGTCGCCGTCGAACGCGCGCTTGTGATCCTGCGCGCCGCCGAAGGCGATGGCGGTCTCGCCGTCGCAGAGCGCGAACAGGCTGGCTTCCTCGCCGGGCAGGAAATCCTCGATCACGATGCGCTGGCCGGCTGTGCCGAATTTTTTCAGGAACAAAATTTCATCGACCGCGGCATCGGCCTCGCGCATGGTTTCGGCAATGACCACGCCTTTGCCCTGCGCCAGCCCATCGGCCTTGATCACGAACGGCGGCGCGCGCGTGCCGAGATAGGCCTTGGCGTGCAGCGCGTGATCGAACACCTTGTAGGCGGCCTGCGGAATATTCAGGACCTCGCAAAACTCTTTTGTATACGCCTTGGAGGATTCGAGCTGCGCCGCGCCCTTGCGCGGGCCGAACGCGGCGATGCCCACTTCCGCAAGACGGTCAGCCAGGCCAGCCGCGAGAGGCGCTTCCGGGCCGATCACTACGAGATCGATCTGCTCGCGAACGGCGAAGCCGCAGAGTTCGGGCACGTCGTCGGCGGCGATCGGCGCGACGCGCCCCAGCGCCGCCATGCCGGGATTGCCCGGCGCGCAGATGATCTGGGTCACAAGCGGGCTCTGGGCGATTTTCCACGCCAGCGCATGCTCGCGCCCCCCGGAGCCAACGACGAGAATCTTCATGGGGTCTTTCAATCGCTGGGTTCGCCCGCCGGGGCAAGGGCGCTACCCGGTTCGGTCGGCTGTGCTACCTTGCGCACATGAACGCGCCACTGCGCCCGCCCGCCATTTTTACGGACGACGAGTTCGAAGCGATGAGCCGCGCCGGAGCGTTCGCCAAGGTTGGCCGCGTTGAGTTGCGGGACGGGGTGATTGTCAGAAAGACCAATCCACGTGCCGCACGCCCGCGCCCGCATGCATATGACGCAAGCCTTGCTTGAGTCCGTGCGGCGAACCATGCCGGAGTTGAAGGTGACGGACGAGGTAACGATCCGCTTCGGCGGCGGATTTCAGCCGACTGTTGATATTGTCATCTGGGCCCCGGAAGGGGATGCGGCCGCGCTGGACGGACCCGTGCCCGGCGCGTTGGTGAAGTTGGTTGTGGAAGTTTCCGATGCGACCATCGGAGATGATCTTGGCGATAAGCTCGCTGCTTATGCCCGCGCCGGCGTGCCGGAATATTGGGTTGTTGACGTCAAGGCGCGGGTGATCTTCCGCCATTCTGAGCCGGCGGACGGCCATTATCGCGGGCGCAAGGCCGTCTCATTCGGCGAGCCGGTCGCTTCGTTCACGCTGACCGGCGTGATTGCGGATACGGCAGCGCTCGCGCGCTGAAAGGACGAGGGCGCGCTATCTTAGCCCCATGCCGGATTCGGCCGAGCCACCGAGATCATCGCCGATTATCCAGATCTGACGGAAGCAGACATTCGCGCCGCGCTCGCCTACGCCGCCGATCGCGAGCGCCGCATTGTGACCGCCCCGGCTTGAAACCACAATGTCGTTCGGCCGATCACCTGTCCGATTGCAGCTTATCATTTGACGTTCCAGGCGGTAAACTTCCTGCATGACTCGCGAGGAAACCCTGTCTTGCCTGCGCACGGCGTCCGCCGCGCTGCGCCGAGAATTCGGCGTTGTGCGGATCGGATTGTTCGGCTCGCTTGCGCGCGGCGAGGCCGGGCCGGAGAGCGACGTGGATTTGCTGGTCGAGTTTGATGCGCCGCTCAGCTATTTCGATCTTGCGCGGCTTGAGGGACGCGTCGCCGCGCTGGTGGGACGGCGCGTAGATATAACGCCGAAAAGTCATCTTCCGACGGATATGTTGGCGCGCATCGAGAAAGACCTAATTCCCGCATGAAGGGAAAAGACCCGATTGCGCGGATGCGACATGCTGACTTTCGCCAATGATGCAATCGAGCTTTTGGGCGAAGCAGACGAAGGCGCGCTCGCCGGCGACAAGATGCGGTTCTATGCGGTCGTGCGCGCTGTCGAATTGGTAGGCGAAGCGGCGGCGCAGCTTTCCCGCGAACAGCAAGCGCAATTTCCGCACATTCCGTGGGGGCCGGCCATCGCGACGCGGCATCGCCTGATTCACGGCTATGGCGGGGTGAATGCGGCGAGTTTGGTCTTGACGGTGCGCCAAAGCCTGCCGGCACTGATCGAACAACTGGAAAAAATTGTCGGAGCGGCGGATTCTGGCGGGTGATGCCCGATTCGGCCGCCCCCGATCCCCAGACCAACCTGCCGGAAATTTCGGTTTCCGAGTTGGCGAACGCGATCAAGCGGACGGTGGAGCGGGAATTCGACCGGGTGCGGGTGCGCGGCGAATTGGGGCGGGTGCTGATCGCCAAGTCGGGGCACCTGTACGTCGATCTGAAGGACGAGAACGCGACGATTTCCACGGTGATGTGGAAGACCAATGTCGCGCAGCTCAAGTTCAAGCCGGAGGAGGGGCTGGAGGTTGTCGTTGAGGGCAAGCTCTCCACCTATCCCGGCCGCTCGCAATATCAGTTGATCGCCGAGCGCATGGCGCCGGCGGGCGTCGGCGCGCTGCTGGCGCAATTGGAAAAGCTGAAAGCGAAATTGCAGGCCGAGGGCCTGTTTGCGCCGGAGCGGAAAAAGCCGATTCCGTTTCTGCCGCGCACGATCGGCATCATCACCAGTCCGACCGGTGCGGTGATCAGGGACATATTGCATCGCCTGGAGGATCGCTTTCCCCGCCGCGTGCTGCTGTGGCCGGTGCTGGTGCAGGGCGAATACGCCGCCGAGCAGGTGGCGAAAGCGATCGCGGGCTTCAACAAATTGCAGGGCGATTTGCGGCCGGACGTGCTGATCGTGGCGCGGGGCGGCGGCTCGATCGAGGATTTGTGGGCGTTCAACGAGGAGATCGTCGCGCGCGCGGCGGCGGCGAGCGTCATTCCGCTGATCTCCGCCGTGGGCCATGAGACCGATACGACGCTGATCGATTTCGTATCCGATCGCCGCGCGCCGACGCCGACCGCCGCGGCGGAAATGGCTGTGCCGGTGCGCGCGGAACTGGTTGAGCGCGTGGGTACGCTGGGCGCGCGTTTGGGCGGTGGAGTGGCGCGCGGCCTGGAAAGAAGGCGCGTCGATCTGCGGGCGGCGGGCGCGCGGCTGCCGCGCCCGGACATGCTGCTCGGGCTGGCGCAGCAGCGGTTTGACCGCGCTGCGGAAAAGCTCGGCCGGGCGCTGATGGCCAATGAGCGCGCCGCCGAGGGCAAGTTCGCGCGCGTGGCGTCACGGCTGCGGCCCGAGGCGCTGACGCAGGACGTGGCGCGCCGGCGCCAACGCGTCAGCGAAGTCGGCCAACGGCTGGCGGAAGGCTTGCGCCGGCGCGTGGCGGAAAAGAGCCGCGCGCTGGAGGCGCAGGGGCGGCTGCTGGAAACGCTGTCGCATCAGAGCGTGCTTGCGCGCGGTTTCGCCCTGGCGATGCGGGCGGATGGCACGCTCGTGCGCGCCGCGGCAGGGCTGGCGGAGGGCGATGCGCTGCGCCTGCGCTTCGCCGACGGCGAAACGCCGGTGACTGTGGGCGAAGGCGGGGCCAAGCGAAAAAAAGGCGATCCGCCCAAGCAGGGCTCGCTGTTTTGACGGACCGCCGGCGTCCCGCCGGCATCGTCCCACTCGAAAGCGGGGTTTGCCGGCGGGACGCCGGCGGTCCATATTGCCCCCATGTTGCAGCGTATCGATCCGCAGGGCGAACTGGCCGTTCTGGACTATGGTCCGTTCAGCTTCGAGGTGGTCAGGCCGGGCCGGTTCGTGCGCTGCGCGGTGACGGGCGCGCTGATCCCGCTCGACGAATTGCGCTACTGGAACCACGAATTGCAGGAAGCCTATCGCGGGCCGGCGGAGGCGTTGCAGCGCTGGCGGGCGCTGAAGGGGAAGAAATAATGCGCGCCGCTCTGCTCGCCGCGGTGCTGGTGTGCGCCTGCGCAAGCGCGCCGGCGCAGGCGGCACCTGCCAAACAGGTGGCCTCGGAAGAGGTCGTGTCAGATCCCAATAGACTTGTCTGCTCAGGTCATTTCGAACAGGGCGGATTTATAGTTTGTGATGCGCCGCCGGGCAGCGTTCTCAGCGTGAACGGCTTCGACGGCAAGCTGGTGACAACCACAGCGGACGCGCAAGGAAAGGCGATTATCGGATTTGATCGCGACGCCGGGCCAAGGGTCCAAATTCAAACGCACACTTCGCAGGGGTATTGGTATCTGAAAGATGCGGATATCAAGCCGCAGGTCTATGACATTCAGCGCGTCGACGGTCTGCCGCAGAACACGGTGACGCCGACCGATCCGGCTTTGCTCGAACGCATCAAGCGCGAGGTTGCGATCAAGGCCAAGGGGCTCGCCAGCCGCGCGGCGGTTTACGGCTATCAGGAGCCGTGGCTGTGGCCGACGGACGGGCGGATGTCCGGCGCGTGGGGCAATCAACGTGTGCTGAACGGCACGCCCGTCTCGCCGCACATGGGCTTTGACATCGCCGCGCCCAACGGCATGCCGATCAAGGCGCCGGCTTCGGGGATCGTGACGCTGGCCGAGCCGGACATGCACTACGAGGGCGGGCTCGTGTTCATCGATCACGGCCAGGGCCTGATCAGCATGTACCTGCATATGAGCCGGCTGGACGTGAAGGCCGGCGACGTTGTGGTGCGCGGGCAGGTGATCGGCGCCGTCGGCGCCAAGGGCCGCGCGACCGGGCCGCACCTGTGCTGGCGGATGAAATGGCGGGATCGTTATCTTGATCCGGCGCTGATGCCGGTTGAGGCGCTGAAGCCGCTCGTGATAAATGCGCCGGCGCGCTAAGGCGCTATCCGAGGAACCTCGGTGATCTTGCCCTAGTATCCCGCGCGGGCCATTGTGTTGGCATGTTGGATTGGTCCGAATGCCCGGCAGTGGAGCGCATTGAAGGCAAGGTCAGCGGCGCGCTGCTGTTCAAGAACTCGCGCGTCCCGGTGA
>DASZPV010000168.1:0-2740 GCA_035549875.1 Caulobacterales bacterium | reverse complement strand
TGCGGGCGTGGCGAAATTGGTAGACGCACCGGACTTAAAATCCGTTGGGCCGCAAGGCCTGTGCCGGTTCAAGTCCGGCCGCCCGCACCAGGCTTATTCCTTCTCGGCATCCGCCAAGCGCGCGGCTGAGCCGCGATCGGGCACGGCTTCGGCGACCATCATGCGGTCGAGCGCGCCGTCGCGGTCGAACACCAGATGTTTGATTACGCCAGCGATGTGAAACAGCGTCGTCCAGATCAGGATCGCCGCGGCTGTCGCATGCACGAAATGAGCCGCTTGGAATAGGCTGGGATTTTCTGCAAACGGCGAAGGTATAAACACATCGAACAGGCGCAGCGGAATGGCGCCGCTCCAGGCCATGACCGGCCCTGAAATCAGCATGGCGGCCAGGCACGCCAGCATCACATAGTGCGCGACATTGCCGATCGCGAACGAAACCTTGCTGTGATGCGGCGAGGGCTTGGGATGGCCGAAACGAAGCCGCCAGATCAGGCGCGCCCAGAGCACGACATAGAAGCCCAGCGCGATCGTTGTGTGCGTGCGGACCGTGCCCTCGAAGCTCTTTTCGGTTCGCGCGCCGATGCTGTCGCCTACGAACCAAAGGGTGAAGATCAGCAGCGCCGATAGCCAGTGCAGGCTGATCGATATCCAGCCGTAGCGGTCGGGGCCGTCCTTCAGCCGGAAATCTTTCGCCGCCATCAGGTTTCTGTGCCGCCGCCCGTCGCCAGTGGCAAGCGGCCGCGTCGCCTCAAAGCAAAACCGCCGCGCCCCAGAAGGACGCGGCGGTCTTTTTTAGCCCCTAGCCAGCCCGGCCAGTGCTTTGCGCGAGCCTGTTACAGCGCACGTTTGATCGAGAACACGACCTTGTCGTCCGAGTAGTCGCCGCCGAACAGGGCCTTCTCGTCGATGTCGGTGCCGATGTAGCGCAGGTCGAGGGCAAACCCGCTGACAGTGTACGTGCCGCCGACGTTCCAGGTCAGGTAGCCGTCGTCGCTCGGGTCAGTTACGGTGAAGTAGCCTGGCTTCGTCTTCGTCGTTAGGTCATCAACTTGCTGATACCCGACGGCGCCCGAGAACGAGAGTTCCTTTGTCGGGGCGAACGCGGCGTTGCCTTCGACGTAGTAGGCGTTGCCTGTCTCGCCCGTGAAGTCCGGCGAGTAATACAGCGCACCGCCGAGCGTCAGCCCTTCGGCGACCGAAATCGACGGCTTGGCGTAGAATTCGACATAGTCGAATGTCGGGCTCGGATCGCTGCCCGGGTACAGGTAGCCGATGACGCCGAGATCCCAGGAGACCGGGCCGGTGACCGGCTTCACGCCGGCATAGAGGTCCAGTTCCATGTTGTTGCCGAAGTTGACATTCGAGCCCCACGTGCCGGCGTAGAACATGCCGTTGGCGTAGTCGAAGCCGCCCTGGATGGCCGGGCCGTCCGTTTGCGTCAGACCGCGGAAAACGTAATCGGTCGTCATCGCGATGTTGCCGCTGAACGTTCCTTCGGCGTGGGCCGCGGAAGTCATTCCCCCGATACCCAACAACGCAGTAGCCGCCGCAGCGGCGCTGAGCAGTTTCTTCATGATGCTAATCCCCTAAACACGCGGCTCCTCGCCCGCGCTGCGATAAGACATCGCTAACGAGCGTTAACGTGGTCCTAAGACAAGCGGACTCTTAGCAATTGCAGCACAATGGTGGGGCCATGTGTTGTGGATGACACGGTGCTGTGGCCCATATGTCGTAGTTTTATACATAATTCGTTCACGCTGATTGGTTTTTGTGCAATTCGCCTGTTGCGCTTGCGATAAGGCGGGCGGCGGGTTACGCGCTGGATATGGCCGATCAGCCTGTGAGCATCACGCAGTTGGGCGCGAAGACGGCGATCCCGGCCGATCCGGCTTCGGCCGTGCTGGAACGCGCCCCCAATCCGCATCCGGGCGCGCTTTACCTCGCGCGCTTTCAGGCGCCGGAATTTACCTCGCTCTGTCCGGTGACCGGCCAGCCCGATTTCGCGCGGCTCGTGATCGATTACGTTCCGGCCGACTGGATCGTGGAATCCAAAAGCCTGAAACTTTACCTCGCCAGCTTCCGCAATCACGGCGCCTTCCACGAAGATTGCACGATCGCCGTGGCTCAGAGGATCGTCCAGGCAGTCCAGCCGCGCTGGCTGCGCATCGCCGGTTTCTGGAACGCGCGCGGCGGCATCCCGATCGACGTGTTCTGGCAGACGGGCCCGGCGCCCGAGGGCCTGTGGCTGCCCGATCCCGATCTCGGCGCCTTCCGCGGCCGCGGCGGCTAGGGCGCGTCTGCTATCTTTCGCCAGAGCGCCGGTGCGTCGGCGGTCGGCAGGTTGAACACTTCGGCCAGCACGCGGGCATAGTCTTCGCAATCTTCGACGATGCGATCGTGCGCGCCGGCGCTGTCGATCAGGCGCAGGCCGCGCCCACGCAGCGCGGCGACCCCCGCGGGCGTGTGCGCCTGGAGAATGACGTTATTGACAAAAGGCGAGGCGTCCTGCTGCAGCCACAGGCATTTGCGTTCGAGCAGCGCCGGATCGGCCGGCTCATCGATGAAATCGAAAGAGGGCGCCGATCCATACTGCTGGTTGTGAAACCGCCACCAGCGCGTATCGAGCTTTTCCAGCCGAAACGTAAAGCTGCGCTGCGTGTAGGCGCCTTCGGCCAGCGGAACAGGGTCCAGCAGGCCGTCGCCAAAGCCGGCGTCGGCGATATAGGGCCGGTCGAGATCG
>DASZPV010000167.1:0-3890 GCA_035549875.1 Caulobacterales bacterium | reverse complement strand
TCGGCGACAGCGCGCAGGACGTGGTGCTCAAATGGGGCGCGCCGAAAGGCGGCCAGGGCCGCACCGCGATTTTTGGCGGGCGCGATTGGGGCATTGCGGTTCAGCTTGCGGACAAGTCTCCCGACATCGTCGATCTGGCCCTCGCGCGCGACTCGCGTTTGGCGGCCAAGCAGGCGCCCCAGCTCAACGTGTTCACGACGCAATAGCTCTTTCGTCGTCCCGGTCGGTTCGACTCGGGCCGTCTTTGGTATAAGTGCGCAAGACATCGAACCCGGGGCGTAGGGACGACCTTGGTCCTTCCCTCGCTGCGCTCGGCCGGGGATAAAAATTTGGTTTGAACATATGACCGCTCTCAAAACCGCCATCTCGACAAATTCCCCCGCCTTCAAATCCAACGCCGAGGCGATGGGAAAGCTTGTCGCCGAACTGAAGGCGAAGATGGCGACCGCAGCGCTCGGCGGGGACGAGAAGAGCCGCAAGCGCCACACCGACCGCGGCAAGCTTCTGCCCCGCGACCGGGTGGAGCGGCTGCTCGATCCGGGCTCTCCCTTCCTCGAACTTTCGCCGCTCGCCGCCAACGGTATGTACGAGGGCGACATCCACGCCGCGGGCATCATCACCGGCATCGGCCGCGTTTCGGGCCGCGAATGCGTGATCGTCAGCAACGACGCCACGATCAAGGGCGGCACCTATTATCCCATCACGGTGAAGAAGCATCTGCGCGCGCAGGAGATCGCGCGGGAGAACCGGCTGCCCTGCATCTATCTCGTCGACAGCGGCGGCGCGAACCTGCCGAACCAGGCGGAGATTTTCCCCGACCGCGAACATTTCGGCCGCATCTTCTTCAATCAGGCGAACATGAGCGCGCTGGGCATTCCGCAGATCGCGAGCGTGATGGGCTCCTGCACCGCGGGCGGCGCTTACGTGCCTGCGATGAGCGACGAGACCGTGATCGTGAAGAACCAGGGCACGATCTTCCTTGCCGGTCCGCCGCTGGTGAAGGCCGCGACGGGCGAGGTGGTGAGCGCGGAGGATCTTGGCGGCGGCGACGTGCACACGCGCATCTCGGGCGTGGCCGACTATCTCGCCAACGACGACACGCATGCGCTCGCGATCGTGCGCCGCATCGTGGCGGGGCTGAACCGCGAGAAGCGGCCGGACATTCCCATCGCCGAGCCGCGGCCGCCGCTCTACGATCCAGCCGAGCTCGACGGCATCGTGCCGCCCTCGCTGATGACGCAATACGACGTGCGCGAGGTGATCGCGCGACTGGTGGACGGCTCCGAGCTCGACGAGTTCAAGAAGCGATACGGGACGACGCTCGTCACCGGCTTTGCGCGGATCGAGGGCATGCCTGTCGGCATTATCGCCAACAACGGAATCCTGTTCTCGGAGAGCGCGCTGAAAGCGACGCATTTCATCGAGCTGTGCTGCCAGCGCCGCGTGCCGCTGCTGTTCCTGCAGAACATCTCTGGCTTCATGGTCGGCCAGAAATACGAAGCCGGCGGCATCGCCAAGGATGGCGCCAAGATGGTGACCGCCGTCGCCACCGCGCAGGTGCCGAAAATCACGCTCATCATCGGCGGATCGTATGGCGCGGGGAATTACGGCATGTGCGGCCGCGCGTATGGGCCGCGCTTTCTTTTCACCTGGCCGAATGCGCGCATCTCCGTGATGGGGGGAGAGCAGGCGGCGAGCGTGCTGGCAACGGTGCACCGCGACGCCGACAAATGGACGCCCGAACAGGCCGAAGCCTTCAAGGCCCCGATCCGCAAGAAATACGAGGACGAGGGCAACCCCTACTACGCCACCGCGCGCCTCTGGGACGACGGCATCATCGCACCGGCGGATACGCGCCGCGTTCTCGCGCTCGCTCTATCGGCCTGCCTCAACGCCCCCATCGGCGACACGAAATTCGGCGTGTTCAGGATGTAGCGATGAGCCTTAGCGATCTCGCCAGCATCGGCAGTTTCGTCAGCGGCATCGCCGTGGTGGTGTCGCTCATCTATCTCGCGCTTCAGGTGCGGCACGCGCACAAGGCGCAGCGCGCGCTGATGCATCAGGCGCGCACCGAACGCGTGATCAATGCGGCGCTGACATCGATGCAGACGGAGATCGCCGATACCGTGACGAAGATCGTCAACAACGACGAACTCTCGCCGCGCGAACTGCTGCAATCCTACTATTACATGCGGATTCAGGTTGCCGTGGTTGAAGACGCGTTGTGGCAATACGATGCCGGATTTCTCGATAAGGAATCGCTCGATACGGCGGTTCTGAATCTGCAACGCGTGATGCTGTTTCCTGCCGTCAGGGCGGCGTGGCTGATGCAGCGTCCGCAACTTGCGCCCGCAGTGCGCGAGCGGATCGACAAACTCATCGCCTCGTCTTTAACGGCCGAGCCATGGGATTGGGCCGCGGACTACAAAGCCGCGCAGGCGAGGGCGAATTCATGATCTCCAGTACCGCCATCAGCTACACGAAGTTCGGCGTATCGAGGATGTGAGTGTGTCGTTGAATTACGAACTCCAACCAATTCGCGCGATCCCTGCGGGGATCGCTGGCGCGCTTGTTGGAGGCACACTTAGCAGTTTTATTGGAATTGCGCTCAGAGTTATGGATTTTGGTGGTATTTCTTCGGACGAATGGGCCCTTCTTAGAATTCAAGCTTTACCTATTGTGATCATCTTCTCGCTCGCATTTCTAGTTGGAGAGATTTTTTTGGGCGTGCCAGGTTGGATCGTTCTGCACCGCGCGGGTCGCCGCCAGTGGTTTGATGCGATGGCGCTCGGAACATTTCTTGCCGCCATTGTCTACTTCACGCTGTCCTACCTTCCTCTGGTCTTTCACAGCCCTGGATCAGACTACAGTTCGGAGGATGGTGGTGTTCCTACGGTCGAGCACTGGAAGCTGACAGCTCAAGGTTGGAAATTCTTGATCGAAGGCGTGCTCACTCAATCCATTGCAGGAGGTTTCGCGGGGTTGGCGGTGTGGCGCATTGCCTATCGAAGGAAGTGATTCATCTTGGGTGTTGCAAACTCTTCAAATTCTACGTATATTGCGAATTATCCGGAGATGTCCATGTCCCAAACCACCGCCCAGCAGTTCCAGCGCAAGTTCGGCGAGTATCAGCACAAGGCGCAGCGCGAGCCGGTGGAGATCACGCGGCATGGGCGACGCGAACTCGTGCTGATGTCGGCGGAGCGTTATGACTGGCTGCTGGCTGCGTCGAAGCGCAGCCACGCCATCCAGGATTTGCCGGATACGATTGTCGATGCAATGCGCGTGGCCAAGATGGACAAGCGCCACCACCGCCTCAACAAGCTGATGAAATAGATGCCGCTTCCGCGGCCGGAGCCCGGTCTCGTCATCCGCTACGATTATCTATGGCTGCGCGAGAGCAAGTCTGCGCGGACAACAGGCAAGGAGCGGCCGGCTTGCCTTGTGGCGACTTTGGATGATGATGCCGATCCGCAGCTTGTTCTCATCTTGCCGATCACCCATTCGCGGCCAAGCGGCGAAACGGTCGCCATGGAAATCCCACCCGCTGTCGCAGAGCGGCTAGGTTTGGACGACGCGCGGTCGTGGATTGTGATTTCCGAAGCCAATGTCGATTTCTGGCCAAATGCGGGACTTGCTCCAATTCCGGGCAAGCGCGGCGTTTATGGCTATGGCTTTTTACCGCCGTCCCTCTTCGAAAAGGTCAGGGGCGGCTTTCTAAAATTGTTTGAGGCGCGCCGCGCAAAGCTGGTGCGCCGCTAACCCCACGGGCCGTGATGATGCGGCTTGTTTGATGCGGGATCATCGATGGCGGGCGATGAAGCTGGCGCCGACAACTTGTCCTGCACATGCCCACCAAGCTGTTCCAGCACCGCAATGCGTTTGGCGAT
>DASZPV010000166.1:0-33025 GCA_035549875.1 Caulobacterales bacterium | reverse complement strand
GGGCGAGGCGTACCCGTTTGGACAGTTCCGACTCCCCGCTACTGAAACTGCCGCTCGACGGGCTGCATCGCAGCCTCGGCGCGAAATTCGCGCCGTTCAGCGGCTATGACATGCCCGTTCAGTACGAAGGGCTGATCGCGGAACATAACTGGACGCGCACGAATGCCGGCCTGTTCGACGTGTCGCACATGGGGCCGTGCTTTCTCACGCTGAACGAAGGCGTCGGTGTCGGCGATGAGGCGCACAAGCGTATTGCAGCAATCGTTGAGAAGCTGGTCCCGGCCGATATCCAGGGCCTGAAGCCTGGGCAAATTCGCTACACGGTCCTGCTGAACGACAGCGGCGGCGTGCTCGACGATCTGATGATCGCGCGCCCGCTCGCGCCGATGCGTCAGGGCGCGCTCTACATCGTCGTCAACGCCGGTATGAAAACGCAGGATTTTCGCCTGCTCGCGCATGCGTCCGGCAGCGAAGCCAAGTTGGAGCGCGCCGACGATCAGATATTGCTCGCGCTGCAGGGGCCTAAAGCGGTGGTGGTCGCGGCGCGTCTCGCGCCGGATCTGGCGCAGCTTTCGTTCATGCATACATGGCGTGGGCAAATTCTCGGCGAAAACTGTGTCGTCGCGCGCAGCGGTTACACCGGCGAAGACGGCTACGAATTGCTGGTCCCGCCCGCCATCGCCGAGAAGGTGGCGCAATTTCTGCTTGATCAGCCGGAGGTGAGACCGATTGGCCTCGGCGCACGCGATACGCTGCGGCTTGAGGCAGGCCTTTGCCTTTACGGTCACGAACTCGGCGAAACGATTTCTCCAATCGAAGCCGACCTGGCGTGGACGATCCAGAAACGCCGGCGCGCCGCGGGCGATTTTCCGGGCGCAAAGCGCATTCTTTCCGAGTTGAGCGCAGGGCCGAAGATCAAGCGCGTCGGCATTCGTCCGGCTGATCGTGCGCCGGCGCGAGATAATACCGAAATTCAGGTGAACGGGCACAAGATAGGCGTGGTCACCAGCGGCGGTTTCTCGCCGACGCTGAATGCGCCGATTTCCATGGGCTATGTCGAGGCGCCCTATGCGGCGCCGGGAACCAGGATCGATCTCATCGTGCGCGGCCAGGCGCGTGTAGCGGAAATTGTCCCGCTGCCGTTCGTGCCGCATCGCTATTTCAAGGGGATATAAGCCGTGAGCGTCAAATACACCAAGGAACACGAATGGGTGCGCGTCGAGGGCGACGTCGCGACGTGCGGCATCTCCGTTTATGCCGCCGAGCAATTGGGCGACATCGTTTATGTCGAACTGCCCGCTGCCGGAAAAGCGGTGAAAATGAATGGCGAAATGGCGGTCGTTGAATCCGCCAAGGCCGCTTCTGACGTGTTCGCGCCGATTTCTGGGACGGTGGTTGCGGTGAACGATACGCTCAGCGGCGATCCGGCGCTGGTCAATGCGGGACCAGAGGGCGAAGGCTGGATGGTAAAACTAAAGCTTGCTGATGCAGGCGAGCTTGCCGGCCTCATGGATGAAGCGGCGTACAAAGAATTTGTTGGGAGCCTCTGATGCGTTACCTGCCCCTTACGCCGGATGATCGCCGCGCAATGCTCGGCGTGATCGGCGCCAAGAGCATCGACGATCTCTATATAGACGTGCCAAAGGCGGCGCAGCGCGCTGGCTTGGTCGATCTGCCGCGCGCGCAAGGCGAAGCCGAAGTTGAACGCGCGATGCGCGGTTATGCGAAGCGTAATCTCTCGCCCGCGAATGCGCCATTCTTCATCGGCGCGGGCGCGTATCGCCACCACATTCCGGCGAGCGTGGATCATTTGATCCAGCGCTCGGAATTTCTCACCGCGTACACGCCGTACCAGCCGGAGATCGCGCAGGGTACATTGCAATCTATTTTTGAATTCCAGACGCAGGTCGCGATCCTGACCGGCATGGAGGTCGCCAACGCCTCCATGTATGACGGCTCCACCGCCTGCGCCGAAGCGGCGCTGATGGCGGCGCGTGTCACCAAACGCAACAAGGTGATCCTCTCCGGCGGCCTGCATCCGCATTACGCCGAGACGACCAAGACGATGGCTGGCGCCAATGGCGTCGTGCTTGTTGACTCGCCGCCTGCGATCGACGGCGAAGCCGAAGTGCTGAAGCTGCTCGACGGCGACACCGCGGCGGTTATCGTGCAATCGCCGAACGTGTTCGGCACGATCACGGAACTGAGCAAGATCGCCGAGGCGGTGCACGCGCAGGGCGCGCTGCTGATCGCGGTGTTCACCGAAGCCATTTCGCTCGGGCTTATTGAGCCGCCCGGCGCGATGGGCGCGGACATCGTTGTCGGCGAAGGCCAGTCCATCGGCGTCGCGCTGAGCTTTGGCGGGCCGTATGTCGGTCTGTTCGCGACGCGTGAGAAATTTATGCGCCAGATGCCGGGGCGGCTTGCGGGTGAAACCGTGGACGCCGATGGCAAGCGCGGCTTCGTGCTGACGCTCTCCACGCGCGAACAGCATATTCGCCGCGCCAAGGCGACGAGCAATATCTGCACGAATTCCGGCCTCTGTGCGCAGGCGTTCACGATGCACATGACGCTGCTCGGCCGCAAAGGGCTGGAGCGGCTGGCGCTGCTCAATCACGAGAGGGCGTGCGATCTGGCCGATGCGCTGGGCGCGATAAGCGGTGTCGAAGTGCTGACGCCGCGCTTCTTCAACGAGTTCGCGGTGCGCACGCCGAAGAAGGCGGATGCTGTCGTTGAAGCGCTCGCTAAGCGTGGTGTTCTTGGCGGCGTGGCGTACTCGCGTCTGAAGGCCGGCGCGATGGACGACGTGCTGCTGGTCTGCGCCACGGAAACCAACACGGACGAAGACATCGCCGCCTTTGCCGTCGCGCTGAAGGAGGTGTGTTCATGAGCCAGGTCACTGTTTCCGGCTCGCGCGGGCTGCTCCAGGCCGAACCGCTGATTTTTGAAATGGCGGGCTCATCGCGCACGGGCGTTGATCTGCCCGAGCCGAAAGGCACGGCTAATCGCCTTGGCGGCTTGAAACGCAAGGCGGCGCTCGACCTGCCGGGGCTCACCGAGCCGGAGGCGATGCGCCATTATGTGCGGCTTTCGCAACGCAATTACGCGATCGATCTGGGCCTTTTTCCGCTCGGCTCGTGCACGATGAAGCACAATCCGCGGCTCAACGAAAAAGCAGCGCGCATGGAAGGGCTGGGTGATATTCACCCCCTGCAGCCGACGAGCACGGTGCAGGGCGCGCTGGCGCTGATGGAAGAGCTTTCGCACTGGCTGATGGAATTGACCGGCATGCCGGCGGTGGCGCTGAGCCCCAAGGCCGGCGCGCATGGCGAGCTTTGCGGCATGCTGGCGATCCGCGCGGCGCTGATCGCGCGCGGCGAGGGCGAGACGCGTAAGCGCGTGCTGGCGCCGATCTCCTCGCACGGCACCAATCCAGCAACGGCGGCGGCGTGCGGCTTCACCGTCGATGAAATCGATGCGATGCCGGATGGGCGCGTGGATCTCAATTCGCTGAAAGCCAAGCTCGGCCCGGATGTCGCGGGCCTGATGCTGACCAATCCGAATACGTGCGGCCTATTCGAGCGCGACGTGAAGGAGATCGCCGATCTTGTTCACGCCGCGGGCGGTTATTTTTATTGCGACGGCGCCAATTACAACGCGATCGTCGGGCGCGTGCGGCCGGGCGATCTCGGCGTCGATGCGATGCATATCAATTTACACAAGACGTTTTCCACGCCCCATGGCGGCGGTGGGCCGGGCGCGGGACCGGTGGTGTTTTCCGAAGCGCTCGCGCCATTCGCGCCGCTGCCGCGCATTGTGGAGCGTGATGGCGTGCTGGCGTTTGAGGAGCATGAGTTCGGCCAGGCGACGGGGCGCCTCTGCGCGTTTCAGGGGCAGATGGGCATGTACATCCGCGCTCTGGCCTACATGATGAGTCATGGGTCAGATGGTTTGCGTCAGGTTGCAGAAGATGCGGTGCTGAATGCGAATTATCTGCTCGCGCGTCTCAAGCCTTACATGTCCGCGCCGTTCGGCGATGGGCCGTGTATGCATGAAGCTTTGTTCGACGATAGCTTCCTGGAGGGAACGGGCGTTGAAACGTCAGACATCGCCAAGGCGCTGATCGACGAAGGCTATCATCCGATGACGATGTATTTTCCGCTCGTCGTCCACGGCGCCATGCTGATTGAGCCGACGGAGACCGAGAGCAAGGCGGAACTGGATCGTTTCGCCAACGCGCTGATCGCGATCGCGGAAAGGGCGAAGGCAGGCGATGCGGCGGCGTTCAAGGCCGCCCCGCGCCTGGCGCCGTCGCGCCGGCTGGACGATACCCGCGCCGCGCGCCAGCCAAAATTGCGCTGGAAGCCGGACACTATCGACCCGGCGCGCGTGGCGGCGGAGTAAGGCCACGCCTATATCGGCGTTATGACTAGAATGGATGTCCTTTCCGATCCGGCGCATGCGGCTGAGCTAGCGCGGGAGCATCATTGGGAAGGCGTGTTCGAACTGAACGCCGACGATGATCGGTTTTCATTCAACATCATCGCCCGGCTGATTTTTCAGGGCGGGTTGATAGAGGGTGCCGGCAACGCCAGCCTGGTGGGAGGCGCCACGCTGGCGGCGCCGGCCTTCACGCTGAGCGGCGAGCGCGCTGGCGACCATATCGCGTTTCGCTTCTGGTTCGACGAGGACCTGATGGGACATCCGTTCGAATGCAGCGGCGTGCTGGATGCCCAGGAGCGGGTGATGGACGGCAACTGGGCCTACCACTGCGTCGATCCGGAAGGATGCGGCTGCAGCGGCGGCTGGGGGCCATTTCGGCTGGAGCGCGTGCTCGACTGACGGCCGGGCATGCCGTAGTCCATCTGCCGGGACGGCGAATGGAGGGGAAGATGCAGAAGGTTTTGGGTTCGATTGGCCTGTCGGTCCTGGCGGCGACGCTCATGTGCGGGGCGATTGCATTCGCGCAGGCCCCCGCGGCCGGGCTTCGCGGCCTATGGGTGGGCTATTACGCTTACAGCGACGGGCGTCCCGACCGGGTGCAGTTCCAGCTCAAAGCCAGCCGCGCCGGTGCGGCGTTCACCGCCACGACGATTGAGCCGAACACGTTCGGCTCAAAAGACGCCCTGTTCCTCACCGCGGACGTTGCCGGGACGGTTTCAGCGGACGGCGGCGTGCGCTTCACGAAGACCTACGACGGTACCGGCGGGCAGACCCATAGTGTGGAATATTCCGGCATGTTCGACGCGTCCAAGCGCTGCATTTCGGGAAATTGGCGGATCAACGCCGCCACGGGCCCATTCCGCCTGTGCATCGACGCCAGCTTGGTTTCATGACCGGCGCAGACTAAATCAGCGCCATGACTGCGCTCGATATCCGTTCCGCCCGTCCTGACCAGCTTGTCTCCGGCGCCACTGGCGACTGGGAGATTATTATCGGGCTGGAGGTCCATGCTCAGGTGACGAGCAAGGCCAAGTTGTTCTCTGGCGCCTCGGCCGAATTTGGCGCGGGGCCGAACGAGCACGTGAGCCTTGTGGACGCCGCGATGCCGGGCATGCTGCCGGTGATCAACCGCAAGTGCGTCGAGCAGGCGATCCGCACGGGGCTTGGCCTGAATGCGCAAATCAACCGCTGGAGCCGGTTCGACAGGAAGAATTATTTCTATCCCGATCTGCCGAGCGGCTATCAGATCAGCCAGTACAAGGACCCGATCGTCGGCGAGGGCGAAATCGACGTCGATCTGGACGACGGCTCGTCCGTGCCGATACGGATCGAGCGCATCCATCTGGAGCAGGACGCCGGCAAGTCGATCCACGATCTTTCGCCGAACGAAACCTATGTCGATCTCAACCGCGCGGGCGTGGCGCTGATGGAGATCGTTTCGCGCCCCGATATGCGCAGCCCTGAAGAAGCGGCGGCGTATCTGAAAAAGCTGCGCGCGATCGTACGCGCGCTGGGCACGTGCGACGGCAACATGGAGGAAGGCTCCATGCGCGCGGATGTGAACGTCTCGGTGCGCAAGCCGGGCGCGGAACTCGGCACGCGTTGCGAGATCAAGAACGTCAATTCCATGCGCTATGTGCAGCAAGCGGCCGAATATGAAGCGCGCCGCCAGATCGAGGTGCTGGAGGGCGGCGGCACGATCGCGCAGGAGACACGCCTGTTCGACATGAAGACCGGCGAGACGCGCGCCTTGCGCAGCAAGGAAGACGCGCCGGACTATCGCTACTTTCCAGACCCCGATCTCTTGCCGCTGGAGCTTGAGCAAAGCTGGATCGACGAGATCAAGGCGAGCTTGCCGGAATTGCCGGACGCGAAACGTGCGCGGTTCATATCGGCTTACTGCCTGTCGAAATACGATGCGGGCGTGCTCTCGGCCGATAGCGAGTCCGCGGCGTATTTCGAGACCGTCGCCAGGGGGCGCGATCCGAAGCTGGCGGCCAATTGGGTCAGCCAGGAATTGTTCGGCGCGCTTAACAAGGCGGGCAAGACGCTGAGCGAAAGCCCCGTAACCGCCGCGCAACTCGGCGGCCTGATCGATCTGATCAAGGACGGCACGATCAACGGCAAGATCGCCAAGGACGTGTTCGCGAAAATGCTGGAGACGGGCGAAGACGCGGGCGCGATCGTGGAACGCGAGGGGCTGCGTCAGGTCACCGACACCGGCGCGATCGAAAAGGCGATCGACGAATTGATGGCCGCCAATCCCGACAAGGTCGAGGAGATCAAAGCCAAGCCGAAAGCGTTCGGCTGGTGGGTGGGGCAGGTGATGAAAGCCACGGGCGGCAAAGCGAACCCTGCCGCCGTCAATGACCTGCTAAAGCAGAAGCTGGGCGTGGATTAGGCGGCCCGGGCGGCGCGGCGCTTGATCGCCACGGGCGCCTGCGGCGGATCGCCAAGCACGTTGTCGTAATAATTTTCCATCGCGGCGGTGTAGTATTTCACCACACGGTCGCCGTTCGGCACGAAGGCTGATGTAGCAACGCAAAGCCATAGAAATACGAGCATGAATTTTCCCCCGCACGCGCGGAACGCGGGGCTGCGAATCGCGCCTGCCGGCCAAATGTGCGCTTGCGGGATTTCTAGCGCGTTAACGCTTGCGGCGGCTTTACGGCCGCAGCCGGCTCTTCAGCGCGCCGCCACCAGAAATCAATCGGCACGGAATAGACTGCTTCGCCGTGTCTGGGCGCAAGCGGCTCGTTCATCCCCGCCGTGAGCCTGACCGCGTGCTCGCGTCCAACCCGAACGGCGCCATCCGGAAGCTTCATCCACTCTCTATCCATGAAAGGCAGAAAGCGCGCAGCGCCGGCCCAGGTCATCCGCCGGATACAGTGCGCCCAGCCGTCTAGGCGGAAAAACGTCGTCAAAAGAAGCGGGTAGGCATGCGACAAAACTGTGAACGGTCGCCTGTCGCCGATTTCGCCCTTTACCAGGCCGGCGCCCGCGCCCACATCCAGCAGCGGAGAGGCCGATGTCGCAGCGTCCGATCGAGTTGCATTACTGGCCGACGCCGAACGGCTGGAAGATATCCATCGCGCTTGAGGAGATGGGGCTGCCCTACGAAGTTCGCTGGGTGAACATTGGCAAGGGCGAGCAATTCCGGGCGGAATTCCTCGCGATCAGCCCGAACAACCGCATGCCCGCGATCGTCGATCCGGACGGGCCAGGCGGATCGCCGGTCTCCGTCTTCGAGAGCGGCGCGATCTTGCTCTATCTCGGCCGCAAGACCGGTAAGCTTTATCCCAGCGATGAACGCGGGCGCATCGCAGTCGAGCAATGGGTGATCTGGCAGGTCGCCAATCTTGGCCCGGTGATGGGCCAGCGCAACCACTTCCGCAACTACGCCAAGCGCATGGTCACTGACGCCGCACAACTGGCCTATGCAACCAATCGCTTCAGCAACGAGGCCAACCGTCTGTTCGGCGTGATCGAGCGGCAGTTGCTGAAACATGCTTTTATCGCCGGTGAGGACTATTCGATTGCCGACATAGCCACGTCGTCATGGCTCGGCGCCGTCTATGACGCTGGGGAGTTGGATGAATTTCCGCGCGCCAAGGCCTGGTTTGAGACAATCAAGGCGCGGCCCGCGGTGCAAAAGGGGCGCGCGCTAGGGGCCGAGCGGCGCATCCAACTCGGCGACAAGGAGGCTACGTCCCAGCAGGCGATCCTGTTCGGTCAGACCGCGCAGACGGTGGCGGACGCTGCGGCGAAGGCCAAGCCCTAGCCCGGCTGCATCTGGCGCCATCGGCGAAAAGCCTTATCCTGATCGCCAACGTGGCCGGGCCTAGGCCCCCCCACAACGCCAAGGGAGCGATACATTATGGATGATGCGGGCAACCTGGCCGCTCAGGTAGGAACGCTCACCCAATACATGTCCGGGTTCGGCAACGAGTTTGCGACCGAAACGGCGGCGGGCGTTTTGCCGGAAGGGCGTAATTCGCCCCAGCGGGTCCCGTTTGGCCTCTACACGGAACAGCTTTCGGGCACTGCGTTTTCGGCTCCGCGTGGAGAAAACCGCCGCTCCTGGCTTTATCGGCTGCGCCCCAGCGCCAATCACCCGCCGTTCAAGGAATACGCCCAGGGCCTCGTGCGGGGCGGGCCATTCAATGAGGCGCCGACGCCGCCCAACCGCCTGCGCTGGGATCCCGCGCCGGGCTCAGCCGCAGCCACCGACTTCATCGATGGCCTTGTCACCTATTGCGGAAATGGCGCGCCCGATAGCGGCGGCATGGCGCTGCACCAATATGCGGCCAACCGCTCGATGGTCGATCGCGTTTTCTTTAACGCCGACGGTGAGTTGCTGTTTATCCCCTATCTCGGCCGCATCATGCTGCTCACCGAACTGGGCAATATTGATTTGAAGCCGGGCGAGATCGCGGTTGTGCCGCGCGGCGTGCGCTTTCGCGTCGAGTTGCGCTGCGCAGAGACGCGCGGCTATCTGTGCGAAAACTACGGCGCGATGTTCCGGCTGCCGGAACTGGGGCCGATCGGCGCCAACGGCCTCGCCAACGCCCGCGATTTTCTGACGCCGGTGGCCGCCTGCGAAGATATCGACCGACCGACGCAAGTCGTGCAAAAATTCATGGGCGGGCTCTGGGTGTCGGAATTCGAACATTCGCCGCTGGACGTCGCCGGCTGGCACGGCAATCTCGCGCCCTACAAATACGATCTGGCGAAATTCAATACGATCGGGACGATTTCGTACGATCTTCCCGATCCCTCCGTATTCACCGTGCTGACCTCGCCGTCAGAAACGCCGGGCGCGGCCAATATAAATTTTTTGATCTTCCCGCCGCGCTGGATGGTGGCGGAAGATACGTTCCGTCCGCCATGGTTCCACCGCAACATGATGAGCGAGTTCATGGGTCTCGTGCACGGCACATATGAGGCCAAGGCCACGGGCTTCTTCCCCGGCGGCGCCTCCCTGCACAATTGCATGAGCGGCCATGGGCCTGACCAGGCCAGCTATGAGTCCGCGATCGGCGCCGATCTGAAGCCGGAAAAGATCGACAAAACACTCGCCTTCATGATCGAAAGTCGCCACGTCATCCGGCCCACGAAATTCGCGCTGGAAACGCCGACCATGCAACTCGATTACGATGATTGCTGGAGCGGGTTCGCCAAGGGGCGGCTCTGAAGGCTGTCTCTAATCGGGCCATTGCGGCGTGGGCCGCTTTGCGCTGATTTGCTTGTCGGACTGCAGGCGTCACCACACATGGTTACCGGCAAGTTGGCGGCGCTTAACGTTGCTCGCGGTATAAAACCCTTGTGCGCCAATAATGGCCAAGCAAAAAAGTAAATGTGCGTTGTCTTTGCTTAAACCATCTTAGCAATAAAGTTTGTTATGCCTGATTGGCTTTAACTGTATTACAAACTTCTCCCGTCAATTCTTCTCCTGCGGCGCGAAATTTGCGTCTCTGGTGGTGTGTTTCGGACGGCGGTCAACCGCCGCGGCGATCCAGAAGGATCGAAGGAGAAGAGAAATGGCGTTCAATGAAGTCGAAATCGCCCAGTTTCATCAGGCGGTCTCGGTCGGCGGCCAAGCTGACGACCTCTACAAGCTCGGCCTGATTTATTCGACCGGCCAAGGCGGCGCGGTCGACCTGGTCGAGGCGCACAAATGGTTCAATCTGGCCGCCGTCCGCGGCTCGGAAGACGCCCGGATGTGCCGCAAGGACATGGCTGAGCAGATGAGCGCCCAGGAAATCGCCGCAGCCCAGAAGGCCGCGCGCGAATGGCTGACGCGCCACTAAAACCTTCTGGGTCTGGCGCGGCGCTTGTCGCCCAGGCCAGCGCAGGCTAAGCCCGCGGACACGGAGACGTGGCCGAGCGGCTGAAGGCGGCGCCTTGCTAAGGCGTTATACTCGAACAGGGTATCGAGGGTTCGAATCCCTCCGTCTCCGCCAGACGCGCTTAGGTCTTGGCGGCGCGCGTGAGAAACGCTGGCGCTTCGCCCCCGAAGCCTGCGACGCCATCAGCGTTAGTGTCTTCGCGCGGCTCGTGCCGCCGCTGGCGATCCTGCGCGGATCGATCCTGCCGGGGGCGATCTTGCCTCACCCTTTCAGGGGACGGCGCCGGCTCGCTGCGCACTTCCAGGGGGGCGGGCGGTTCCTCGCGCGGCGCTTGGGTTTCATCACTGCGCGACGCTTCGCTTCGCGGTCCGCGGCGGCGCGTGCGCCGCTCCTCGCGCTCGCGGCCCCATCCCCCGCGGTCGCTGGTGTCGCCGAGAGCCGTCTCGGGAATGCCCTCGACGCTGACGCGCTCTAGTGTTTTGCCGATCAACTTTTCGATCGCTGCGATGGATTTGGAATCGGCCGGCGCCGCGAGCGTGTAGGCCTCGCCTGATTTGCCGGCGCGCCCCGTTCGACCGACGCGGTGGACAAAATCCTCGGCGTGGCGCGACGGTTCGTAATTGAAAATGTGGCTCACGTCGGGGATATCCAGGCCGCGCGCGGCGACATCGCTCGCCACCAGCAGCCTCACATCGCCGGTCTTGAACCGGTCAAGCGTCTGCGTGCGCGAGCGCTGATCGAGGTCGCCGTGCAGCGGGGCGGCGTTATAGCCGTGCCGCTGCAGACTCTTGGCGACGATATCGACTTCTGTCTTGCGGTTACAGAATATGATGCCGTTCTTGTAGTTCGAGTGTTGCAGCACGGCCCGCAGCGCGGCGCGGCGCGTGCGCGGATCGCCGCCGGGAAGAGCTACAAGCTTGAGCGCAATCGTGATCGCCGTGCTCGCCGCCTTTGAAACTTCGATCCGTATCGGGTTTTGCAGGAACTGCTCGGTGATACGAGTGATCTCCGGCGGCATGGTCGCGGAGAAGAATAGTGTCTGGCGGGTGAACGGCGTCATCTTGAAGATGCGCTCGATGTCCGGGATGAAGCCCATGTCGAGCATGCGGTCGGCCTCATCGACGACCATGACCTGCACGCCGGACAACAGCAGCTTGCCGCGCTCGAAATGGTCGAGCAAGCGGCCAGGCGTTGCGATAAGAACGTCAACGCCTTGGCTGAGCAGCGTGTCCTGATCGCCGAACGAGACGCCGCCGATGAGCAGCGCCTTCGTGAGCTTATGGTATTTGCCGTATTTATCGAAACTTTCTGCAACCTGTGCGGCCAGTTCGCGGGTCGGCTCCAAAATCAGCGTGCGCGGCATGCGCGCCTTGGCGCGGCCACGGGAAAGAATCTCGATCATCGGCACAGTGAAGGAGGCGGTCTTGCCGGTGCCGGTTTGCGCGATGCCCAGGACATCGCGGCCTTCAAGCACTTTCGGAATCGCTTTTTCCTGGATCGGCGTTGGGATCGTGTAGCCGGAATCGGCGATCGCGCGGAGCACTTCGGGCGAAAGGCCAAGGTCTGCAAATGTAACCACAGGCTTGGCTTCAGCCGCGTTTGGTTGCGCGGCTTGTGCGTCGTCAGACGCGTTGGACTCACTCATTCAATCTATAACTTTCTAGGGATAAGCGCGCCGGCTTGCGGCGCGTTCATCGGTTGACGCTCGGCCCGGACGACTCCCGAATGGAGGCGAGGGGCTTTTGCGGAAAGGGCGCACGCCCTTTCGGCGCGCACAACGGACCGACCGGAAATGGTGGATGTCGGGTCTAAAGTCAATGCAGCCAGCGCACATCAGATGGTAAAGGCCTCAGACTGCGGCAAATTAAACGTCAACATCCTCAACGAAGCGGGCGTTCTGCTGAATGTAGTTAAAGCGCAATTCCGGTTTGCGGCCCATCAGGGTTTCCACCAGCGCATCGACATCTTCTGTGTCCTCATCCGAAATCGACACGCGCGCCAGCGTGCGCGATTTTGGATCCATCGTGGTTTCCTTCAGTTGGGCTGGCATCATTTCGCCAAGCCCCTTGAACCGGGAGACGTCCACTTTTTCTCTCGCGCCGAAGTACGATTTGATCAGCGCATCCCGCTGGGCTTCGTCGCTGGCATAGACGCTCTTTTTGCCGCTTGAGAGGCGGTAGAGAGGCGGCAGCGCGAGAAACAGACGGCCGGCTCTGATCAGCGCAGGCATGGAGCGGTGAAAAAACGTGATCAACAAGGATGCGATGTGTGCGCCATCGACATCGGCGTCAGTCATGATCACCACGCGTTCGTAGCGAAGATCTTCGACGCGGAACTTGCCGTTCGTCTGAACGCCGAGCGCGAGAGCAAGATCGGACAGTTCGACATTGGCTTGCGCCTTTTCGCCGGCGGCGCTGGCGACGTTCAGGATTTTTCCGCGTAGCGGCAGCACGGCCTGGGTGTTGCGGTCACGCGCCTGTTTTGCCGAACCGCCGGCGCTGTCGCCCTCCACCAGAAATATCTCCGTGCCCACCGCATCGGTGCGCGTGCAATCGGCGAGTTTGCCAGGCAGGCGCAGCTTGCGCGTCGCGCTCTGGCGGCTGATTTCTTTTTCCTTGCGCCGTTTAAGCCGCTCTTCGGCCTGGCCAATAACCCATTGCAGCAGCCGGTCGGCTTCCTTGGGCGAAGCGCCGAGCCAGTGATCGAACGGGTCGCGCACCGCCTGTTCGACGATTTTAGCGGCCTCCGTAGAAACGAGCCGGCCTTTGGTCTGGCCCTCGAATTGCGGATCGCGAATGAACACGGAAACCAGCGCCGCCGCCGTGCCCATGACGTCTTCCGGCGAAATCAGATTGGCGCGGCGTTCGCCCTTCAGTTCGGCGTAAGCGCGCAAGCCTTTCGATAAAGCGGCGCGCAAACCGGCCTCGTGCGCGCCGCCGTCAGGCGTCGGCACGGTATTGCAATAGGAGCGGAGCAGGCCGTCGGCCTCGCCGAATCCGTCTTCCACCCAGGTTGCGGCCCATTCTACGTGACCGTGCCCTTCGGTTTTGGTTCGCCCGTAGAACGGCTCGCTCGGCACGACGCGCTTTTCGGCCGTGAGTTCGCCCAGAAAGTCGCGCAAGCCGTTGGGAAATTTCAGCACGGCTTCGGCGGGTGTCTTGTCGCCGTCCTTCAGGCGCTCGGGCGCGCAGCGCCAGCGAATTTCGACGACGCGGTGCAGATAGGCCTTTGAACGCGCCATCTGAAACAGACGCGCCGGTTTGAATGCAGCGTTTGCGCCGAAAATATCCGGATCGGGATGGAAGCGTATGGTGGTGCCGCGCCGGTTCGGCGCGGGCCCTGCCATTTTTAGCGGACCGAGCGGCAGACCGCGGGAATAGTGCTGGACGTAGAGCTTGCGGTCGCGCGCGACCTCTACTTCAAACTTGTCAGCCAGCGCGTTCACGACCGAGGCGCCGACGCCATGCAGGCCGCCAGAGGTTTGATACGCTTTGTCGGAAAACTTCCCACCGGCGTGCAGCGTTGTCAGGATCACTTCGAGCGCCGACTTCTTCGGAAATTTCGGGTGCGGGTCGATCGGAATGCCGCGGCCGTTATCGGTTACCTGTAGCGTGCCGTCGCCAAAATATTCGACTTCGATCCGGTCGGCATGGCCGGCGACAGCCTCGTCCATCGCGTTGTCGAGAATTTCGGCGAACAGGTGATGCAGCGCGCGCTCATCGACGCCGCCGACATACATGCCCGGCCGGCGGCGAACCGGCTCCAGACCTTCAAGAACTTCGATGTCCTTGGCGGTGTATCGGCCGGAAGCCGCGTCGTCGTCGAACAGGGATTTTGCCTTGGTCTGCGCCATGGGCGCGACCTTGGCGCGATTCCGCTGCGAGTCCGAACCGGGAGGCTGTGAGTGCTTTGGCATTCTGCTTTGGGAAGGACCTACGCCCTGAGGCCCGGCCTGTGCGCTATTTGCGTCCGCTCGGCAATGCCGAACGCTGAGCGTCCTGTTCAGAAAACAAACGGGCGCCGAGTTGCCCCAGCGCCCGTCCGTTTCGTCTCTTGGACGATCAGGCCTTGTAATACATGTCGAACTCGACCGGGTGCGGGTGCATCCGGTAGCGGTCGTTTTCTTCGCGCTTCAGTTCAAGGTAGGCGTCGATCAGATCGTCGTCCATGACGCCGCCCTTCTTCAGGAAGTCGCGGTCCTTATCGAGGCTTTCCATCGCTTCTGAGAGCGAGCCGCAAACCGTCGGCACGTTCTTCAGTTCTTCGGGCGGCAGATCGTAGAGATTCTTGTCCAGCGGCTCGCCGGGATGAATCTTGTTCTGGATGCCGTCGAGGCCGGCCATCAGCAGCGCCACATAGGTGAGGTACATATTACCGGCCGGATCGGGGAAGCGGACTTCAACGCGCTTGGCTTTCGGGCTGGTGCCGTGCGGAATACGGCACGACGCCGAACGGTTCCGCGCCGAATAGGCGAGCAGCACCGGCGCTTCGTAGCCAGGCACCAGGCGCTTGTACGAATTCGTCGTAGAATTCGAGAACGCATTGATCGCCTTGGCGTGCTTGATCACGCCGCCGATGTAGAACAGGCACATTTCGCTGAGGTCGGCGTACTTGTCGCCGGCGAACATGTTCTTGCCGCCCTTCCAGATCGACTGGTGGACGTGCATGCCCGAGCCGTTGTCCTTGTAATACGGCTTCGGCATGAACGTGGCCGATTTGCCGTAAGACGCCGCGACCTGGTGGATGACGTATTTGTAGAGGTTCATCCGATCGCCCATCGCGGTCAGGGTCGAAAACTTGAGACCCAGTTCATGCTGCGCGGGCGCCACTTCGTGGTGGTGCTTTTCGACGTCGAGACCGATCTCGTTCATGATCGACAGCATTTCGCCGCGCATGTCCTGCAGCGAGTCGATCGGCGGGACGGGGAAGTAGCCGCCCTTCGGGCCCGGCCGCATGCCGGTGTTGCCGCCTTCATAGACGCGGCCCGTGTTGAACGGCAGTTCGGTGGAGTCGAACGAATAGCCAGTGTTGTTTGGATCGGTGTTCCAGCGGACGTCGTCGAACACGAAGAACTCGGCTTCAGGGCCGAAATAGCAGGTATCGCCCACGCCGAGCGATTTCACATAGGCCTCGGCCTTTTTCGCGACCGAACGCGGATCGCGATTATAGGGCTGCAGCGTTCCGGGTTCGAGAATGTCGCAGAATAGCGCGAGCGTCGTAGCCTGGAAGAACGGATCGATATGGGCGCTGGCCGCATCCGGCCGCATCACCATGTCCGACTCGTTGATCGCCTTCCAGCCCGCGATCGACGAGCCGTCGAACATCGTGCCCTCGGTGAAGATGTCCTTATCGATCATCGACACGTCGAACGTGACGTGTTGCATCTTGCCGCGCAAATCGTTGAAGCGGAGGTCTACGTACTGGACCTCCTTGTCTTTTATCAGTTTCAGTATCTCGTCCGACATTCCTCGCTCCCCGCCTGGCGAGCCGGCGGCATCAGGGGGTCCTGATGCGCCGCCCGCGAGTTGATTTCTGCTAGACCGCCTGACCGCCGGTTTCTCCGGTACGGATGCGGATGACATTCAGCACGTCGGTGACGAAAATCTTTCCGTCGCCAATCTTGCCTGTCTTGGCGGCCTTTTGGATCGCTTCAAGCGCGCCCTCGAGTTGGTCGTCGCCGACAACCACTTCGAGCTTCAGCTTCGGCAGAAAATCCACGACGTATTCGGCGCCGCGGTAAAGTTCAGTGTGGCCTTTTTGCCGTCCGAAGCCCTTGGCTTCAACCACCGTCATGCCCTGCAGACCGATGCCCTGCAGCGCCTCTTTTACATCATCCAATTTGAACGGCTTGATGATGGCCTCGATCTTTTTCATTCGGCCGGTCTCCCAACAACACTCCGACGACCATCCGGCGACCTTCGCCGCGGGCGTGCGGGGTGTTCGAACGACGATCCGACAACCGGCGTCAACTGAAACAGCCCCCCATTTCGGCGCCTCCGGGCGAGGCGCATCGCGCTGCCCCTTTTCCGGGCGCCGGCGCCTAAAGCGCTTGCGCGTCGGGGCGACCACTTAGCCGAAATGTCAGCCGAGACAAGGGCCCATGAAAAGTCAGGCTCGCGGGCGCCTCCTGTCTCGGCGCCCATCGGACTGGCTTGTGGATAACTTCCCGCCGATCACCGTCGCGCACCGTCGCCGTCGTGATAGGCAATCCCAGTGCTTGAACTACTAGACCCTTGCGAAATGGCCAAGGCCGACAAGGCCACCGTTGCACTTGGACTGCAGGTCGCTACGCTTATGGAGAACGCAGGCGGCGCGGTCGCGCGCGCGATCATGGCGCGGTGGCCGCCGCGGCCGGTCCTGGTTCTGTGCGGCGTCGGCAACAATGGCGGCGACGGCTACGTCGCCGCCCGGCTGTTGGCGGAGGCAGGCTGGCCGGTGCGGGTGGCGGCGTTGGGCGCGCCCGTCGGCCCGGCGATTGAAGCGGCCGCGCGTTGGACAGGCCCCGTCGAGCCTTTGAGCCCGTCGCTTGCAGACACCGATGGTCTCGTCCTCGACGCGCTGTTCGGCGCCGGCTTGTCCCGGCCGCTCGACGGCGTCGCCGCAGCCCTTGCCGTCGCTATGGACCCGCGTCGGGTGATAGCCGTCGATCTGCCGAGCGGAGTTCGCGGCGACGGCGCGGTGCTCGCTCCAGCGTTCAGCGCATGTCTCACCGTGACCTTCGCACGAAAGAAGCCCGCACACGTGCTCTACCCGGCGCGCGCGCGCTGCGGCGAGGTCGTGCTTGCCGATATTGGCGTTCCGGACGCCGCGATCGACTCCGTCGGCGCCTTGGCATGGGAAAATCAGCCGGATCTCTGGCGCGCGCATTTTCCTTGGCCGGCGGCCGAAACCCACAAACATCGGCGCGGGCGTGTGGCCGTTGCATCGGGCGGTCCATCCCGCACCGGCGCGGCGCGGCTGGCCGCGCGCGGGGCGTTGCGCGCTGGCGCTGGTCTGGCGACAGTGCTGTCGCCGCCAAGCGCCGTGCTGGTCAACGCGGCGCACCTGACGGCGATCATGCTGGAATCCGTCGCCGACGAGAATGAACTGGCCGCGCGGGCCGCGGCGTTCGATGCTGTTGTGATCGGTCCGGCCTATGGGCTGGGCGAGTCAACGCGGCGCGCGGTCGCCGCCGCTGCGGCGCAACGCGTGACGCTAGTGCTGGACGCCGATGCGTTGACGTCGTTCGCCGATGAGCCGCAAGAATTGTTCTCCCTGCTACATGACGGATGCGTGCTAACGCCGCACGAGGGCGAGTTCGGGCGCCTGTTTCCGGATTTGTCGGATGAGAGTTCCAAGCTTGTGCGCGCGCGCAGCGCCGCCGCCCGCGCCGGCTGTACAATCGTCCTGAAGGGGCCTGACACCGTAATCGCCGCCCCCGACGGCAGGGCGGCGGTGAATGTCAACGCGCCGCCGTTTCTGGCCACGGCGGGCTCCGGCGACGTGCTCGCCGGCATGATCGCGGGCCTCGCGGCTCAAGGCATGCCGCTCTGGCAGGCATCATGTGCGGCCGTGTGGCTGCATGGCGAGGCTGGCGCAAACCTGGGGCCAGGGCTGATTGCGGAAGATATCAGCGAGGCGTTGCCGGCGGTTCTGGCGCAGTTGCAACCGCCCTCTGAGCAGAGATTCTAACCTGTCCAGCGCGTCTGCTTCTGGGCGGGCCCGTCAGCCGGCATGTTCCCGCAATTGGCCGAGGATCATGATCTTTTGCCATATCTTCCGGCCCAGATTGGCGGCCAGGTTCTCGATGTCGTTGACCGCATCGACAACCACGCCGTCGCGCATGTTCTCACCGAAGAGCGCGGCCAGCTTGCCAATCAGCGCGAGCATCTCGGCGCAATATTCGAGGTAGCGGGTCAACTGGAACTGGTTCATTTCGCGTTTTGGCGAGGATGCGGTCGGCGCCGGCGCGGAAAGCACCGTAGTCGGGTCCTTGGTCAACTGATGCATGTCAATGATGTGGGCGAGGGAACGAAGTTCGTGCAGCGCCGCCAGCGCGCGCGTGCGCTTCCAGCGCGTTTCCACGCTGAGCAGGAACCAGACAGCGCCGCCAAACAGCAAAAGCAGGTTCACCGCCGCTTCCAGCCCCTGCACCAGAGCCGCTGCGTCCAACGTGGCCGGCTGCAGGCGAAGAAAGCGCGCCGCGGCGATCTGCGCGGCCACGCCAGCGAGGATCAGCGTCCCCACCCCAGTGCGTAGCGCCATGTTCGGACGCGATAAATCACGTGCGCGTGCGGCGCTGACGCCGGCCATGGCGGTCAATTGCCGGGCTAATCGAGAAAGGCCAGAGTCAGGGAACCGCTCGCCGACGCGCGCCTCCAGGCGCGCCAGCGTGTCGATGATTTTCGATGGCTCAAGTGTTGTGTACATGGCGTGATCGGCCCGCGCGCCAATGCTAGGACGGTCGGCTTAGCCTTCAACGGAGCTTCTAACAAGCATGGCGGAAAGTCTGCCAGATCCGTTCGCCGGGTGGTTTGCCGCGCGCGGATGGGCGCCGCGGGCGCACCAAATGGCGCTGCTCGCGGCCGCGCGGGCGGGGCGCTCGGCGTTGCTTATCGCTCCGACCGGCGGCGGCAAGACGCTTGCTGGCTTTTTGCCGAGCCTGATCGAATTGTCGGCCGCGATGAAGCTTGCGCCCAAGCGGCGCCCGCATGCGCTGCACACGCTCTACATTTCGCCGTTGAAAGCGCTGACCGCCGATGTGGCGCGCAACATTCTGACGCCCGCTCAGGACATGAGCCTGCCGCTGCGCATCGAAACGCGAACGGGCGATACCTCGCACGCGAGGCGTCAGCGGCAGCGCGCGTTTCCGCCGGACATACTGCTGACCACGCCGGAACAATTGGCGCTGCTCATCGCTTCGGAGCACGCCAGGGTGTTCTTCTGCGATTTAAAAGCCGTTATCGTCGATGAAATTCATTCGATCGCGCCGACCAAACGAGGCGATCTTCTGGCGCTTGGGATGGCGCGTCTTGAAGCATGGTCGCCGGGGTATCGGCGCATTGGCCTGTCTGCCACCGTGCCCGATCCGGACTCACTTCTTGAGTGGCTCGGCGGGCAGGAGATTATTCGAGGCGCGCCGGGCGCGCCGCCGGAAATAGAGGTGCTCGCGTCGGAAAAAGAAATTCCATGGGCCGGACACACCGGCCGCCATCTCATGGGCGAAGTGTATCAGGCCATCAGACGGGCAGGCGTCACGCTCATCTTCGTCAATACGCGCGCCCAAGCGGAGTTTACGTTCCAGGAATTGTGGCGCGTCAACGAAGACAATCTGCCGATCGCGCTGCACCACGGCTCTCTCGATGTCAGTCAGCGCCGCAAGGTGGAGGCGGCGATGACGCGCGGGGATTTGCGGGCTGTTGTTTGCACCTCGACCCTCGATCTCGGCGTCGATTGGGGGAATGTCGATCTCGTCGTACAGCTTGGAGCGCCAAAGGGTTGCTCGCGCCTTGTGCAGCGGATCGGGCGCGCTAATCACCGCCTTGATGAGCCGTCACGCGCGTTGCTGGCGCCCAACAACCTTTTTGAAGTGCTCGAATGCCGCGCCGCCAAGGAAGCGGTCGAGGAGGGCGCGCTTGATGGCGTGACCGTGAAGCCGGGCTCGCTCGACGTGCTCGCTCAGCACCTGATGGGCGTTGCCTGCGGCGAAGCCTTCGAGGCTGACACGTTGTACGATGAGGTCAGGGCCGCGGCGCCCTATCGCGGCCTTGGCCGTGATGATTTCGACCGGCTGATCGACGTCGCCGCGACCGGGGGCTATGCGCTGCGCGCCTATGACCGTTACCGGCGCATCGTGCAGGGACAGGATGGGTTGTGGCGCGTGCGCAATCGGGAAGTCGCCACGCAGCATCGCCTGAACATCGGCACGATCATCGAATCTGAAATGCTGGACGTTCGCCTTGTCGGGCGCGCGCGGGACAGGCGCGTGGGCGCAAAGCGCGGCCAGCCCGGCCAGGGGCCGATCATAGCGGGCCGCAAGCTCGGGAAGATCGAAGAATATTTCATCGAAGGCTTGACGCCGGGGGACACGTTCCTTTTCGCCGGTCAAATCCTGCGGTTTGAAGGCCTTTCGGAGAACGACGTGCTGGCTTCGCGCGCGCGCGGCGATACAGAGCCGAAAATTCCATCCTACGCCGGCGGCAAGTTCCCGCTTTCGACGTTCCTTGCCGCGCGCGTGCGTGCGTTGGTCCGAGATCCTTCGCATTGGCGCTCATTGCCGGATCAAGTTGCCGCATGGCTGATGCTGCAGCAGCAGCGGTCGATCATTCCACAATCCAACCAGCTCCTGGTTGAAACCTTCCCACGCGGCGTCCGCTATCACCTTGTGTGCTACCCATTTGAAGGAAGGCTTGCGCACCAGACGCTCGGCATGCTGCTGACGCGGCGGCTGGAGCGGCTGCGCAAGCGCCCGCTTGGGTTTGTCGCCAGTGAATACGCCGTCAGCGTCTGGGCGCTTTCGTCGCTGCGCGACGTGGATATGAATCAGTTGTTCGATGAGGACATGCTCGGCGACGATCTCGACGCCTGGCTTGCCGAGAGCAATCTGATGAAGCGCACGTTTCGCAATTGCGCGATCATTGCCGGCCTCATCGCACGCAAGCATCCCAACCAGGAAAAAAGCGGCCGGCAGGTAACGTTCTCGACCGATCTTCTGTACGACGTGCTGCGCCGCCATCAGCCGGATCACATCCTTCTGGAGGCGGCGTTTCATGACGCCGGCGAAGGCATGCTCGACATCCGCCGCCTCGGCGATCTGCTGGCGCGCGCCAAGGATCATATCGTCCATGTTGAGCTTGACCGGATTTCGCCGTTTGCCGTGCCAGTGATGATGGAAATCGGACGAGAGAGCGTGGACGGCGAGGCGCGCGATGCAATCCTGGAGGACGCCGCCGCCGATTTTGTCAGCGGAACAATTGGCTGAACCTACGCTTGTTCGCACGGCGTCGCGCATGTAGCGTAATGGGCGCCGCGGCTGGGGAGCTTTGCGCTGGTGCTGGAGCAAGCGAAGGGGTTGGAGCGAGATCACCGTCGCGCGGATATCGATGGGCTGCGCGCCGTGGCGATCGTTCTGGTTGTGGCGTTTCACGCCTTTCCGAACGCCGTATCCGGTGGTTTTATTGGCGTCGATGTATTTTTCGTCATTTCCGGCTATCTGATTACCGGCCTGCTGCAACGGGACGCGGAAGCCGGCAATCTACACTACGGTGGGTTTCTGATGCGCCGCTTGCGGCGTTTATGGGCGAGCTTTGCGCTGATGGCGATCGCGACGACCGCTTTCGCCTGGGCGTCTTTGTCGCCCGAGCGCCTGTTGGATTATCTGCGCGCGCTGGCGGCGGCTGTGGGATTGAGTTCGAACTGGTATTTCTTCGCCACAGCCGATTATTTCAACACTAGCCTCGATCAAAACCTGCTGCTCCACACGTGGTCGCTCGGCGTCGAGGAGCAATTCTATCTCCTCTTTCCGCTGATCGTTCTGGTGCTGGCGAAACGGCCGCGGCTATTGACGCTTGCGGCGGCTATGCTTGGCCTCGCCTCGCTCGGGCTTTCGATTGGCGAAGCGCAGCGGGGCAATGCCTCCGGCGCGTTCTATGCAACACACCTGCGTTGCTGGGAGATGCTCGGCGGCGCGTTGCTGGCGAGAGCAAGCCACGCCGGCCTCATCGCGCGAAGCGGTCGTGCGCTCGGCGCGGCGGCGCCCGCGCTCATCTCCGTGCTCATGGCTTTTGGCGTGACGATCGTCCTGTCGGCCGCCTTTACATTTTCCGAAAGCACGCGATTTCCGGGCGCAGCGGCGCTGGCGCCTGTTGGCGGCGCGCTTCTGTGTCTGCTCGCCGGCGAATGGGCCGCAGCGGGCGGCGCGCGTTCGCCATTGCTTTTGCGGGC
The DNA here is from genome assembly GCA_035549875.1 of Caulobacterales bacterium. Classification (GTDB taxonomy): domain Bacteria; phylum Pseudomonadota; class Alphaproteobacteria; order Caulobacterales; family Aquidulcibacteraceae; genus JAKFWI01. The sequence continues at coordinate 10,811 of DASZPV010000166.1, read as the reverse complement.
GACAGTTGAGGCGCCGGCGGCGCGCTATATCGGACGCATCTCCTACGCATGGTATTTATGGCATTGGCCCGTCCTCGTCGCCTTGAGGATGTTGGTCTTTGATCCCGACGACGTGTACGTCGTTCTCGCGGTTTTGCTGTCGCTGCTGCTCGCGATAATTGCGTATCATCTGGTTGAACGGCCGGTGCATCGGGGGAAACTGCTCTCAAACCGAGCGCTGGCCGCCGCTGCGGGGATGAGCGTTGCGGCATTTCTCGGCGTCGCGGCTTATGGCGTCGGCAATCGGGGCGTGCCGGGACGTATCTCGCCGGCGGCGGCGCGCGCCTTGGATACGGGGCCTGATCTGCGCCACCAGGGTAGGCCGTGTTATCCCGCGCGGGATATCGCACTAGAGTTTGGGCTGCCCGCTCCGCCGCCAGCGGCGGCAGAAACGAAATTCTGCGTGCTTGGCGATTCCACAGGCCGGCCGCCAGACTTTTTGCTTTGGGGCGATAGCCACGCCAGCGCCATTGAAGGCGCGGTTTGGCGCGTAGCGCGTGAGCGCGGCCTTACCGGGCTGTCCGCTGTCATGGGCGGATGTCCGCCCGTGTTAGGCGGCGGTTGGTCATTGTTGTCGCCGCAGGACTTGGCGCAATGCGTGGCGTTTAACGATAATGTTGAGCGCGTCATCGGCGCTTGGTCGATCCCGAACGTCGTGTTGGTGGGGCGTTGGAGCATCTACGCGCAACAACCAGGAACCAATCGCGCGGGAAAATTCCGGGCATTGTCTTCAGCGCTTGATGCGAGCGCCGCCGCCGCGCCGGCGCCTAAAGCGTTTATGGCCGCTTTGCGGGCAGGCATAACAATGGCCGCGCAACACAGCAAAGTAAGCCTGCTTGTGGATGTGCCAACGCAAGGTTTTTCGGTGCCTCAGGCCGTGGCCTATGAAAAAACGTGGCCCTACCTTCCGCCGCCAAGATGGCTGCGGCGCGCCGATCAGGAACGGCGCCGGCGGGAGTATCTGCCGGATATGCAGGCCTTAAGCCGTAGAGGGCTGGTGCGATTGTTCGATCCGCTAGACGCGTTTTGCCCGGCGGAACATTGTCTTGGCGAGATCGACGGCGCGCCGCTTTTTTTTGACGCCAGTCACCTGAACGCCGCCGGCGCGGACTACCTTCTGCGCGCCTTGCCCGAGCTATTGCCCCAAAGGACGGAGGCGTCGCCGGACGCCAGGCAATGAACATCCAGCAGGGAATCGCTTTAGCGTTCGCCCGTGCGGACGGTTCTGATCCTGACATGGCGGGCGCTTGGCGTTTCGCTCGGCCTCGCGATCGTGACGCTGGGCGCGGTGCAGATTGCGGCCGGCCGCTGACGTCGTCTGTGGATAACACCGGCCAGAGATTGGCGCCGCACGATTTCGCGCTAAACGGCGCCATGGCCATGCTTTCAGACGCCAACCGACGGGCAAAGGCGCAAGCGCCGCCGCCGCCGCTTTCTCGCAAGCTGGCGCTGGAGGCCAGCGGCGATGGCGTGAGCCTGCGCATCGCCGGGCTCCGGGTGACGGCGCTGCCTGAAGGGGCGCTGTGGCTGGCTGAGCGGGAAACGCTGGTGGTCTCCGATCTGCACCTTGAAAAGGGCACGGCGTTCGCGCGCGCCGGCCACCGCCTGCCGCCTTACGATACCCGCGCGACTTTGCAGCGTCTGGCGGCGCTCATGGCGGCGCTCAAGCCGCGCAGAGTGATCACGCTCGGCGACACGTTTCATGATCGCGGCGCGATGGGCCGGCTCGATCCCGCCGACCGCAATCTGCTTTCGACGATTGTCGATTTCACCGACTGGATATGGATCGAGGGCAACCACGATCCGGAGCCTCCCTATGGCCTGGGCGGCCGGTGCGAACGCGAAGTTTCAGTGCACGGTATTACTTTCCGGCACGAGCCGATGTCGGGCGAAGCGGCGGGGGAGGTATCCGGCCACTTGCACCCTTGCGCGCGCGTGGTTTCGCGCGGCGGATCGGTGCGCCGCCGCTGCTTTGCGACCAACGGCGCGCGTTTGGTGATGCCTGCGTTCGGCGCCTATGCGGGTGGTTTGAACGTTCGCGACCCGGCTTTTGAGCCGCTGTTTCCCAACGGTTGTCACGCTTTGATGCTTGGCCGGACCCGCGTATACCCGGCAGGGCCGGCCAGCCTCGTGGACGATTAAGCCTAAAAATCCCACACTGCCGCCACCGGCACGTGATCGCTTGGCTTGTCCATCGCGCGGGCGTCCTTGTGAATCGTGACGCTCTGCAATTTGTCTGCTGCTTGCGGCGAGCAGATTTGAAAGTCGATGCGGATGCCGTGATTGCGGCGCCAGGCGCCGGCTTGGTAATCCCAGAACGAATATTGCCCCGCGCGGCCGTCGGCCTGCATGAAGGTGTCGGTGAGCCCCATGTTCAGCAGCGCGCGGTATTTGGCGATCGATTCAGGCTGGAACAATGCGTCGCCCGCCCAGGACGGCGGGTCGTCCGCGTCTTCGGGGCGGGGGATGATGTTGTAATCGCCGGCAAGGACGAATTTTTCTTCCAGCTTTAGGAGATTGCCGGCGTGCGCGATCAGCCGGTCCATCCAGGATAATTTGTAGGAAAATTTCTCCGTGCCGACCGGATTGCCGTTCGGCAGGTAGAGCGAAGCCACGCGGATCGGCCCGTTCGGCGCGGCGATCACCGCTTCGATATAGCGCGCATGATCGTCATCGCCCGGTTCGGGCAGGCCGCGCGTGACATCCTCCATGCGGAATTTCGAGAGGAGAGCGACGCCGTTATAGGTCTTCTGGCCGTGCGTTTCGACATTGTAGCCAAGGTCCTCGATCGCGCTGCGGGGGAAGCGCGCGTCCTCGCATTTCAGCTCCTGAAGGCAGACCACGTCGGCGTCGATCGTCTTTAATACCGAAAGCGCGGTCTCCAGGCGCGCATTGATCGAATTGACGTTCCAGGTCGCGATTTTGACGGCCACGATTTTCTCCCGCGCCGGGTGCTAACGCATTTTATGAGAGGGCGCACCGGAAACATCACGGCCTCGGCGCCGGCGCATGCCGGGGCCCATAATCCCAGCCGCCGGATGAAAAATACCGACGTTAGCGGCTATGGGCCCCGGACAATCGCTTCGCGTTTTCCGGGGCCGAGACGGTGGGCGTTTGATCTGCTACGCTGGCCGCGTGCTGATTTTTCTTATCGCCTTTTCCCTGTTCAACCTCTGCGCCGCGGGCGCGGCGCGGAACGGGATCGTGAATTTGGACCGGATGCACGGGCCAAAGGGCTGGCAGTCGAAGCGCCTTTACGTGATCGGCAAGACCGCGGCGTGGGGGCTGCTGCTGCTCTCGCTCTGGTCTACCGCCGCCGGCTGGACGTTTGCGCCCAACGGCGCGCCGCTGGTGCTGCTGCCCATCGCCTGGCTGTTTGTTTCGGGCGTGGTGTTCGCGGTGGTGGATTTCGCCGAGGACGGCGTGTTCGATTTCGGGCGCGGCGCTGAGATCAAACCGGCGGCTACACCGAAAAGCTGACGCCGCAGCCGCAGGAGGTCTTCGCGTTCGGGTTTTTCACCTTGAACGAGGCCCCGATGATTTCCTGCACATAGTCGATCTCTGAGCCGGCCAGGAACGGCGCGCTTACCGGATCAACAAATACGCGCGCGCCATCGCGCTCGATCACCAGATCGTCCGTCGCGGGGGCCGGGGCGAGTTGGATGTCGTACTGGAAGCCAGAACAGCCGCCGCCTTCCACGGCGATCCGCAAGCCCCCGACGTTTGGATCGTCGCCGGCAATGGCGTTAAGCCGCTTGGCGGCGGCTTCGGTGAGGCGCAGGGGCGCTTGGTCCATGGCGGTCTCCGAGGCCGCGCGATGGCGCGGCCTTGCGACCTTCTATATGGAGTCCGCCGCCGCATGGGAAAAGACTTGGAACAACGGCCGCAGCCGCCCGCCCGCCCTTGGGAGCGCCAGCGCGCGCCCTACGCGACCGATCCGGCGGCCTCGCGCGGGCGGCTCTACGCCGAGCCGGAGAGCGCCACCCGCAGCCCCTTCCAGCGCGACCGCGATCGGATCATCCACGCATCTGCGTTTCGCCGTCTGAAGCAAAAGACCCAGGTGTTCATCGCCACCGAAGGCGATCATTTCCGCACGCGGCTGACGCATTCGCTTGAAGTGGCGCAGATCGCCCGCTCGGCGGCGCGGACTTTGGGGCTGGACGAGGACTTGGCCGAGGCCGTCGCGCTGGCGCACGACCTCGGCCACCCGCCGTTTGGCCACGCCGGCGAGCGCGAGTTGCAAGCCTGCATGGCCGCGTTCGGCGGCTTCGATCACAACGCCCAGACGCTGCGCGTGCTGACTAAGCTGGAGGTGCGCTATCCGCGCTTCGACGGGTTGAACCTGACCTGGGAAACGCTTGAGGGCGTGGTCAAGCACAACGGGCCGCTGGTCACGCCGCGGCGCAAACTGGAGGATTTGCCGGCCGCGATCCAGGACTATGCCCGCCGGCACGATCTGGAACTGCACACATGGTCGGGCCCGGAGGCGCAGGTCGCGGCGTTGGCCGACGACATCGCCTACAATAATCACGACATCGACGACGGCTTCCGCGCCGGCCTGTTCGGTCTGGACGACCTGACGGAACTGCCCTTCGTCGGCGATGTCGTCCGGGCAGTGCGCAGCGAATTTTCTGACATTTCTGAAGAGCGCTGGATGGCTGAAGTAGTGCGCCGTTTGATCGGCGCGCGCATCGCCGACATGATCGCTGAAACGGGCCGGCGCGCGGCTGAGATGAAGCCCCAATCGGCAGAAGATGTGCGCGCGGCCGGCTACGCGCTAATTGCGTTTTCGCCGGAAATGCACGAGCACGAAGCGGCGCTGCGGCGGTTTCTCTATGAGCGGATGTATTCCTCGCCCCGGATCAACCACATGATGGCCCGCGCGCGCGGCATCGTGCGGGAATTGTTTTCTCTGTACCGCGAGGACCCGAACGTGCTGCCGGACGACTGGCGCGCACGGGTGGAAAACACCGACAACGACCGCACGGCGGCGCGCGTGATCTGCGATTACATCGCCGGCATGACCGACGCCTTCGCGATCGACGAGCATCGCCGTCTGTTCAAGATCGATCCCTGGGCCTAGGCGTCTCGGTCAGACTCGTTAACGTTCAGAGCCACAACCTCCCGCGTTCACTCATCGTCGCCAATGGCGTGGTATCTTGGCGGCTGATTCTCATCGAGGAGAGTTGCGTGGATTTGGGCGCCGGCGAACGAGTGTACATGCCGCCGATGGACGAGGATCCGTATCGGATCCGCGCTGGCGGCGTCCGCAGCCGCAGGGCCATGGTGGTTGTCATCATGGGCGTGGTGCTGGTTGCGTTCGCGGCAATGGCTTGGAACATCTACGGCCGTTCGGGGCCGGCTCCCGTCATCGTCGCCGATGGCGCATTCAAGACTGCGGCGCCAGCCCCGGCCAGTTCCGCAGATGACACCCGCGATGTTTACAACATGATCGAGGCTGCCAAGGGCGCCGCACCCCCGATTTCCGTTAGCACGCCCGTCGCCCCGGAAGCGCCGGCGGCGATCACGGCGCCCGAAGCGCCCGAGGCGCCGAGCGCCGGCCAAGGCGGCTATCTGGTGCAACTGGGAGCGCTACGCACGCCGGAGGCCGCCGATGCAGCTTGGTCACAGATGAACAGCTCCCATCCGGAGCTGCTGCGCGGCGTTAAAAAGGACTTGCAGCGCGCCGATCTTGGCGCCCAGGGCATATACTACCGGCTCAGGGCTGGGTTTTTCGGTGATCGCGGCCAGGCGAATACTTTCTGCGAACGGGTGAAAGGGGCAGGACTGGCCTGTATGGTCGTCGTCCGCTAGTCCCAAGCAGAGAGTTAGCAATGGGCGGTCCTCGATGAACGGCAAGGCCGCCTGCGCACTCGGCGTGCGCCAGCCCGCACTCGACAGGGAGATAGCGGCGTTCTTCAAGGATGCGCGGCCTTGGGCGTTTATCCTGTTCGCCGAGGCCTGCCAGAACCCCGAACAGGTTCGCATCCTGACGGACGCTTTGCGCGAAGCGGCGCGCCATGACGCGGTGATTTTCATAGACCAGGAAGGCGGCCGCGTGGCGCGGCTGAAGCCGCCGGAATGGCCGGTGTTTCCGGCTGCGTTAACTTACGGCCGCATATTCGAGACCAGCGAAGAACTCGGCATGGAAGCCTGTTTTCTTGGCCACCGCTTGATCGCCCAGGAATTGCGCGCCATCGGCGTCGATGGCGATTACGCGCCGGTGCTGGACCGGCCGGCGCCAGGCGCTGATCCGATCATCGGGGACCGGGCTTATGGCCCCGATTCCGACCGCATTTCGGAACTCGGCTCGGCGGCGCTGGCCGGGTTAACCGCTGGCGGTGTGGTTGGCTGCATCAAACACATGCCAGGCCATGGCCGAGCCGAAGCAGACAGCCACCTGACGCTGCCCCGTGTTACGGCGACGCGACGGGAACTCGAACAGGATTTTGCCCCCTTCGCCGCCTTGTCCGAGGCGCCGAGCGCGATGACGGCGCATATCGTTTACGAAGCCATCGACCCTGAGCGGCCGGCGACCTGTTCGCCTGTCATCATTGAAGACATTATTCGTGGCGAAATTGGTTTTCAGGGGCTGCTTATGAGCGATGATCTCGACATGAAGGCATTGGCTGAAGCGGTTGAAGGCGGACTGAAGGAGCGCGCCGAGGCCGCCTGCGGCGCCGGCTGTGATGTAGTGCTGCAATGTTCCGGCAGGCTGGAAGACATGATCGAGACCGCCAACGGATGCGGCGCGCTTGGCGGCATGCCGCTGGTGCGGGCGCGCGCGGCGGAAAGCTTCGCCAAGCGCCAGCCGTTGCCGTTTGACGCCGACGCCGGCTGGACGCGCCTGCGGGAATTGTTGGCTTTGCAGACGGTTGTGACGTGAACGCCGAGGCTGATCCCGCATTTGAAACGCCGGAGGAGGGAGCCGGCGCCTTGCTGCTCGACCTCGACGGGTTCGAGGGGCCGCTGCACCTCCTGCTCGATCTGGCGCGGACGCAGAAGGTCGATCTGGCGAAGATTTCGGTCGCGGCTTTGGCCGATCAGTATCTCTCTTTCATCAACCAGGCGCTGTCCCAACGCATCGATCTGGCGGCCGATTATCTGGTCATGGCGGCTTGGCTGACCTTCCTCAAATCGCGCCTGCTGCTGCCAAAGGCGCAAGAGGAGGCCGAAGAACCGGACGCCACAACGCTAGAAGCGCACCTGCGCCGGCGCCTTGAGCATTTGGCGCGAGCGCGCGCGGCGGCGGAGCGTTTGTGGGCGATGCCGCAGCTCAATCGCGATGTGTTTCTGTTCGGCAGGCCCCAGCCGGTCGCGATCACGCGCGCGCCGGTGTGGCAGGCCAGCTTATACGATCTGCTGAGCGCCTATGGCGCGCACTGGACGCGCGTGCTGGCGCACAAGGCCCACGACGTGCGCCCACGCGCGGCCTATCCCATCGAGGCGGCGCGCAAGCGGCTGGAGACGCTGCTGGAACGACAGATGGATGAATGGAGCACAATCGAAAAGCTCGCGCCGCCCGCCGAGCACGGCGAAAATGCGCCGCCGCCTGCGTCGTACATCGCCAGCCTTTTGGGCGCGGCGCTTGAATTGGCGCGGGACGGCAAGTTGGAAATGCGCCAAGCTGAGCCGTTTTCGGCGCTCTATCTGAAGGCAGCACGCGGCTCATGACGGACAACCTCAAACGCGGCGTGGCCGAGACGTTCCGCAAGCTGGAGCAGGCGTTTTCGTCTGATCCGCTGGAACAGGCGGTCGCGCGCGCCGAGGGCGATGAGGCGCCGTTCGCGGCGGCGATGCGCGCCGCCGAGGCGCTGCTGTTCGTGGCCGGCGAGGCGCTTTCGGCCGAGGAGATCGGCCAGAAGCTGCCGGCGGGCGTGGACGCGCCGGCAGTGCTGGCGGCGCTGCGCGAGGCCTATGCCGGCCGCGGCGTTGAACTGGTCGAGGCGGCCGGCCGCTGGCGGTTCCAGAGCGCGCCGGACCTTGCCGCGCTGTTCTCCGAAATTCGCGAACAGCCGCGGCGCCTGTCCAAGGCTGCGCTCGAATGCCTGGCGGTGATCGCCTACCACCAGCCGGTGACCCGGGCGGAGGTGGAGGACATCCGGGGCGTGGCGCTCAGCCGCGGCACGCTCGATCATCTTTTGGAGATCGGCTGGGTCCGTCCGCGCGGGCGCCGGCGCACGCCGGGGCGGCCGGTCACCTACGGCACGACCGAGAAATTCCTTGGCCAGTTTGGGCTCGCCAGCCTGGACGACCTGCCCGGCAAGGACGATTTGGGCGCTGCCGGCGTGCTCGACGCGCGCCTGCCGCCGGGCTTTGAGACGCCCCGCCCCAGCACCGAACTGGCCGAGGACGAGGACCCGCTCGACCCCGGCGAGGAAGCGCCGGACTTCTTCGTCGATCATCTCGGGGAATCCGAGCCCAATTGACCGTAATTTCAGTCGCCTGGGGGATGTTTTGGCCTGTGCCGAACAGTCCCGCCCGGCTTCATTCGCTTGACGCGCGTGCGCCCAAGGCCGATTTGAAGGAGGCGGACGGGTTGTCCGCGTGAATAGAGTCGCCGGCTCTGGACGAAAGCTGACGGCGAACCGAAGGACCAAGACGATGCATAACCCCGGGCTCGTCCCGCTGCTGATCATACTGGTGCTGGCGTTTCTATTGTTTGGCCGTCCCGGCCGGCTTTCCGGCATGATGGAAGACCTCGGCAAGGGCATCAAAGGCTTCCGCAAGGGCATGAGCGAAGGCGAAACGCCTCCTGCAAAGCCGGAAGAGCCGCCGCGCCGGATTGTCGATCAATCCGGTTCGAGCCAGACGACAGACGCCCAGACCAAGACCGAAGCATAGGCTGCGCGAGAGACTGATTTTGCATGCTTCCGGGCCTGGGCTTCCAGGAGATTTTGCTCCTTGGCGTGATTGCGCTTTTGGTGGTGGGCCCGAAAGACCTGCCAGTGATGTTGCGCGAACTGGGCAAGATCACGCGCAAGCTCCAGGCGATGGCGGCCGAGTTCCGCCAGGGCTTTGACGAACTGGCGCGTCAGGCCGAACTCGACGAATTGCGCAAGGAAGTCGATGCGATGCGGGCGGCCACGCGCTTGCCTGACATCGAAACCGCGCTGACCGGGCCCGATCATACGGAGATGCCGGCCGACCCCACGGCCCCAGCCGACGTTCAGACGGAGCCGGCGACAATCTACGGGCCGAGCGGCGAGGTTTTCGACGACGCTCCTGCTGCGCCGCCGGCCGTAACCGAGACCGCGCCTGCGCCAAAGATCGAAGCGCGCTCCGATGGATGACGTCGTCCTGCAGGAAGACGAGATCGACGCCTCGCGCGCGCCCTTGCTCGAACATCTCGCGGAACTGCGCACGCGGCTGCTGATTTCGATGATTGCGATCGTCGCCGGATTTGCAGCGTGTTTTTTCGTCAGCAAGCCGATTTTCTTTTTCCTGACCGAGCCGTTCCAGGCTGCGATGCGTCAGCTTGGCCGTCACGACACGGTGAAGATGGTCAACACCGACGCGTTCGGATTCTTCGTGGTGCAGATCAAGGTCGCGCTGTTTGGCGGCATCATTCTGGCGTTTCCGGTGATTGCCTATCAGCTTTATGCGTTCGTGGCGCCGGGGCTTTACAAGAAGGAGCGCGGCGCTGTTTTGCCGTTCATGTTCGCCGCGCCGGTGATGTTCGTGGCGGGCGCATCGTTCGCGTATTTTATCGGCCTGCCGTTTGCGCTGGAATTTGCGCTGAACCAGGAACTCAAGGGACCGGGCCTTGAGGTGACCTATCTGCCGAAGGTCGATGAATATCTGACGCTGGTGACGACGCTCACGCTGGCGTTTGGATTCGTGTTCCAGATACCCGTCGTGCTCACGCTGCTGGCGCGGGCGCGGATGACCAGCGCCTCGGCGCTGCGCAAGGGCAGGCGCTACGCGATTGTCGGCATTGCGGCGTTCGCCGCGTGCGTGACGCCGCCGGACGTGCTGTCGATGACGATCATGGCGCTGCCGATCTACGCCTTGTACGAGGCCTCGATCTGGCTCGTCTGGCTGATCGAACGCGCCCAGGCCAGGGAAGACGCCGCCGCGCTGGCGTGAGCTTTTCATCGGGCGCGCCTCTGCGCTCACGGGCTTTCGCTCCGCGTTTGGAAATAATCCCCGCGAGAGCGGGAGGTCGGGGCGCGAACAGCGCGCCGAGATTCTTTTTTTCGCGACGCCGCTTGCGCAGCGCCTGCGCGCTGTACGCGCCCCGGTTTGCGATCGTTTACCCCGGACAGGGACCGAGGAGTTGTACTTGGCCCAGCGGCTCGCGCTCTGGCTGGAACACCAGAGGCTTAGCTCCAAGCCCAGTTTCCGGTGTATGCGCAGAGCTTCCGACTGCTCCGGACCCTTCGGTTTCAACTACCCCGAAGGCAGAAATCCGCACCGATCGCCGCCCTGACATCTCGATGCTTTCGGAGCGCTCCGAAACCCTCCGGTGTCAAGGCGGGAGGATTATGCGCCCAGGTTGAGGTAGGGCGGATATGTTTATTCTATCCGCGGGGCTTTCCTTCTCCCGCGAGCGGGAGAAGGTGACCGAGCGGAGCGAGGTCGGATGAGGGTGTTGGCGCCGGGCTTCCCTCATCCGTCTTGCCGCTGCGCGGCAATCCACCTTCTCCCGCACGCGGGAGAAGGAAAGGCTTCGCCGGGCGCGCGCGGCTTGCTAGAGCCTGCGCACGGAGCAGATTCTCGCATGCACGATATTCAGGCCATCAGGGACAATCCCGCCGCTTATGACGCGG
>DASZPV010000165.1:0-9990 GCA_035549875.1 Caulobacterales bacterium | reverse complement strand
TTTGGCTGACGCGTTCTCACCGCGTTTGACGGACTCGGCGTAAGCAACCAGAGCCGGCGCCTTTGCCTTGACTACGGCGTTTTTCACCGCTTCGTCCTCGCATTCGCTGTCGAAAATATAGCCTTGTGCGCGGAGCAGACTTGAATCGTTGCGGCACAATTTCTTCGCCGCGGCCGCGATCTTTCCGTAAAGTGTGCTGAGGGACGCTTCGTCGGCCAGATCCGCTTGCGTATAAGGCACCACGATGTGGTCGGCGGCGAGGGCTTGTGTGGCGAAGCAGCCGAAAATGCAGGCTGACATGAGTAAGGTACGCATAGGTCCTTTTCCTTCTTCTACCCCTGTCTCGCTCTGGCGCTTCCTCCTCGTGGTTTCTGGCCTCGACCTAAGGTGGCCCATCCGCGGCGTCTATCCAAAAGATGAGACAGCGTCATGAATTTTTTGTGGGGGGTCGGTTTTCGCCTAAAAGGGGATCACCAAGGCCGCGTACGAGGCATCCGGTCCGGCCGCGCGAAGAACATTTCGTAAACCTCGAATCTCCATAACAATGGCCCATGTCCGCCTTGCGCCTCATGGGGATCGATCCTGGCTTGCAGAAATGCGGGTGGGGGATCGTGATTTCGGACGGGCAGCGGCTTTCCTATGTCGCCCATGGGGTGATCAAGCCGCCGACGCAGATCAGCCTGGCCGAGCGGCTGCTCCTTCTGCTCAACGAATTGGCGGCGGTGATCGCGGCGCATGGCCCGGACGAGGCGGCGGTGGAGGAAACCTTCGTCAACGCCAATCCGCGCTCGGCGCTGGCGCTGGGTCAGGCGCGCGGGGCGGCCATGATCGCGCCAGCGCGCGCCGGGCTGCCGGTTGCGGAATATTCCCCGGCCGTGATCAAGAAGGCGCTGGTCGGCAACGGACAGGCCGATAAGGATCAGGTGGCGTTCATGGTGCGGCGGCTGCTGCCAGCGGCGGGCGCGGTCAGCGCGGATGGCGCCGATGCGCTGGCGGTGGCCTTGTGCCACGCCTCACACAGCGCCTACCGGAGGAAGACCGGCGGATGATGAGTGGCCGCGATAATGCTCCCCCGTTTACGGGGGAGCTGTCGAGCGTAGCGAGACTGAGGGGGCTTTCCCCCTCCGGCGCTTCGCTACGCGAAGCGGCCACCTCCCCCGTAAACGGGGGAGGATTAGAATCGTGATCGGTCTTCTCAAAGGCGTCGTCGCGGCGATCGGCGAGGATAGCGCGCTGATCGAGGTGAATGGCGTCGGCTACGTCGTGCAGGCGGGCGGGCGCACGTTGGCGCGGATGAGCGTCGGCGAAAGCACGATCGTGCATATCGAAACGCATGTGCGCGAGGATGCGATCAAGCTGTTCGGGTTTTTGTCGGAAGAAGAGCGCGCCTGGTTCGTGCATTTGCAGACCGTGCCGAGCGTGGGCGCGAAAGTGGCGGTCAACATCATCGACGCGCTGACGCCGCAGGATCTGATGGACGCGGTAGCGTTGCAGGACAAGGCGAGCGTCTCGCGCGCCAATGGCGTGGGGCCGAAACTCGCCGCGCGCATCGTGCAGGAGCTGGCCGGCAAGGCCCCGGCGCGCGGCTTCATGGCGAGCGATTTTGCGGCTTCGCCGAAAGCTGCCGCACGCTCTGGACCAGGGGCGCCGCGCAGCGATGCGGTGTCCGCGCTGGTCAATCTCGGCATCGATCAGACCACGGCGTCGCGCGCCGTAGCAAGCGCGATGAAAACGTTTGATGAAGAGCCGCCGACGCCGGAACTGATCCGCGTCGCGCTGCGCGAAGTGAATCGCTAGCCGCGGCGTGCTCAGCCCAGCGCGGCGTCGACCAGCAGATAGGCGCTCATCAGGTCGCGCTGCGTGTCGGAATCGTAGCCGTCGCCGAGGGCGGGGCGTTTGCGCAGGATTTCGGCGGCGCGGCGGGCGTCGCTGCTGGCGCGGAAGGTTGAGGACAAGCGCCGCAGGTCTTCGCGCGCGACGGTGCGCACGGCGTTGCGGCGCGCATCGACGCCGTTGCGGCCGGCATAGGCGATGTGCGCCAGATCGGCAGGCGATAAAGCGAAGCTGGCTTCGACGCCGGCGAGACGCACGATGTCGGCAAGGGTGGCGCTGTAATCGTTCGCGGGCGCAGGGACTGGCGCAGGCGCCTTTTCGGGCCGCGGCGCTTTCGGCTTGAAGAACGGGATCACGGTGCGGCGCGGCGGCTTGATGTTTTCCGCAACGTGGCGGCCGGAGATAACCGCATCGTTCGCGGCCGCCGGAACGCCGCGCGCTTCGGCGCGGATCATGCGCGAGGCTTCGCGCGCTTCGGCGACGGCGCGGGCGGTGGCGTCGCGCACGGCGCGTGCGGTCTCGTGGGCGACGAGGGCGGATTCTTCGGTCGCCTTGCGGGCGCTATCGTTGAGCGAAGTAGCGTGCGCGAGCGCGTCGAGCGCCTTGGCGACAGCGGCGTCGAAATCGGCGGCGGTGGTCTCGGTGGTGCGGGCGGCGGCGGCGAATTCGGCGCTGCGCGCGCCGATATGGGCAAACGCGGCGCCGAACGATTCGACTTGCGCGGCCACGGCGTGATTGGCTTCGCTGGCCTGGGTCTTCAATTCGGCGGTCGCGGTGCGCAGGGCCTGGGTGTTGGCGGCGAACGCGCCCGCGAGCGCCTGGGCCTCTGTGTTCAGTTCGCCGCGCAGCGCGCGCAACGATTCCACATCGCTCTTCAGCGCGCGGGCGAGCACGACGCCGTCACGGCGCAGGCCGGCGGCGTAAAGATCAAGGCGCTGGTTGGCGGTGGCGACGACATGGTCCAGCGCCGCAATATCGGCGCGCAAAGTGCGGGCCCGCTCGCCTGCGTCAAGCGTGCGATGGGATGGGTCGATCAGGGCGCTGGCGAGATTGGCGAGGCGTTCTGATTTTGCGCCGGCGCGCACCGCTTCTCTTGCGGCGAGACCGGCGAACATCATCGCCACGGCCGGGCACAGCGCCAGCGCGGCGAGGTTGGCCAGCGCCGCGATCGGCTGATGGATCAGCGCCAAACCGGCTTGCAGATAAGCGCCGTAACAGACCGCGCCGGCCCACGCTATCGCCAGCCCGGCGGCGGCGAGCAGCCAGATGGCGCCGCGCGATTTTTCCTGCGTCTCGGAATGGGGGTCGTACGGAACGTGATGCATGTCGGCGCCTCGCAGGGCGGGTAACCCCGCCGCGCGGTCAATGCAGCAAGCGATGTGCCAGATGGAAAATGCGCGTTAAGCTTAAGACGCGGCGGCGTCGATCAGCAGGAAAGCGCGGGTGGCGTCCGCGCTCATGGAGGCTCTGCCGCGGCCGAGCAGTTCGGAAACGCGATTGCCTTCGCTGCGCAGGAATTCGTTGGCGGCGGCGCGCGCTAGCTGATCGCGGCCCAAGTGGCCCGCCAAGCGCTCGACCGCTTGGGGCGCTGCGTCGCGCACCGCCCGGCGGCGCGCCTGCGTGCCATTGCGGGCGCGCTGGGCGATGCGGTCGAGCGTATTAATGTCGAATACTTCGGCCAGATGCACGCCGGCGCCATCGACCAGATCGACCACCGCCAACGGATGACGGCTGCGCATATCCTGGGCGAGGCCGCCAGATTCGGCGGCGCGGACGCTTTGCCGGCGGGGCGGTTCTGTCGCGCCCGTGCCGCGCGGAGGCTGTTCTTCGATCGCCGCGAGCACTTCGCGCCAGGTCCAGGGTTTGCCGGCGCCTTCGTTCGGCGGCGGCGGCGAAACGGTGACGGCGGGGCGCGACGGCGCGACGCCCGCCATCCGCTCGCCGAATTTGTCGGCGGCGGGGCGGGCCTGTTCGCGCGGCAATTCACGCAGCTTCTCGCGCGGCAATTCCCGTGGCAGTTCGCGCGGCGGTTCGATAACGGGGCGCGGCGGCTGCGCCGGCGCGCGGGGCAGATCGGCCGAAACATGCGCTGCGGCGTGGCGCACGCCGGAGGCGGCTTCACGCGCGGCGTCGGCGGCCTGTTTCAGGCGTTCCATCGCCGAGGCGGCGTCGCGCTCGACGGAGGCCGCTTCTCCGCGAATGAATTCGGCGGCGCGGCGCGCATCTTCCACCGCGCGCATCGTGGTTTCGCGCACGGCGCCGGCGGTGTTGTTGGCCGCGAACGTTGCGTCTTCCGCCGACTGGCGGGCCGCATCGGTGAGCGACGTCGCCTTGGTCAGCGCGTCGAGCGCGCCGCCCAGAACGCTTTCAAGGCGCAAAGCGGAATCGGCGCTGGCTTGCGCGGCGCGCGACAGCGAAGATGTGCGATCCGAGATCAGCGCGGCGGCGGCGCTGAACGAGGACAGGCGCGTGTCCAGCACGTCGTCGGCGGCGCGGATTTCCTGCTCTGCCTGCAGCACGGCCTGGCCGATTACGTGGCTATGGCGGGCAATGGAATCGCCGACCATCGCCGCCTGGCCATTGAGATCCTGTGCGATCTGCATCAGCGCCTGGCGCTCACGCTCCATGCCCGAAAGGATCTGCTGCGCTCCGTTCTGCGCGACGTTGGCGGCCTGGTCCATCGCTTCGGTCTGGCGGGAAATGATGGTTTCGACTTCGCGGGCCTTAACCATCGCCTGGTCGATCGCGCGCTCCAGCGCGGCGATTTCACCGCGCACCGAAACACCCATGCGGCGCGCCGCGGCTTCAGCGGCGGGCGATGGGTTCAGCATCTTTTCCGCCGCGGCCGAAAGCACATGCGCCTGGGCGCGGGCGCGGGCGCCCTCGCGCGCCGCGGCGCCGGCGAACAAAATCAGGAACGCCGGCAGAAGCGCAATAACCGCCAAACCGCCCTGCATCGCGGGCGCCATGGCCGCGAGCGCGGCCTCGCCGACAAACAGATAAGCGAAGGCGGCTGCGCCGCCGGCCCAGAACAGGGCGAGAAACCAGGACGCGGCGACGATGCCGCCGCCCACGCGGCGCGTATCGAATTCAAGCGCGTCGTGGACGCCCTGGTCGTTGTTTTCGTCGGCGCCATATCTGGCGCGTGCAGCCTTAACCATCGGAAGATCGCCTCACCGTCCGCCCGTTTCTCGACCCGCAGACCTGGCCAGCCCAGCCGTCACGTGAACAGATTACGTAAATTAGAGCTTACGCTTGTGACAATTGAAGGGCAGCAAGAGCTATGCCTTGCCCGCTACGGGCGATTAACCTGTAAGCGCGCGCCTTGACCTGGCCGGCTGGTCGGTCCATTAATCGGGCAATGTTACAACATAACGTCAGCGGTCGGACGCCCGGCGGTCGGGCGCATTGGGCGCACGCGGCGCTCGTCGGCATGCACGCTCTATGCTGCGGCTTGCCGGCGGCAATGGCGGTGGCGGGCTTCGCAATCGGCGCGCTGGCCTGGGCGGCGCCGATCGTCCGGCTGCATACGTTCCTGCACGGCTATGAGCCTGAAATGCTTATGCTGTCCTTTGCGCTCGTAGCGATCGGCGGTCTCGCCGAATGGCGGCGGCGGGCGCAATTGCGCGGCTTTCCGAAGCTCTATGCGTTGTCGCTAATCTGCTTTCTGGCCAATGCCGGCATGATCACCACGCACTGGCTCAATCCGGCGCAATCGGCGTCAGCGGCGCAGCCGGTCCGGCGTTAAGGCCATTTCACCGCTGGCGGCATCGAACTCAGGATGCTTTCGATATTGCCGCCGGTTTTCAGGCCGAACATCGTGCCGCGGTCGTAAAGTAGGTTGAATTCGACGTAGCGGCCGCGCCGGATGAGTTGCTCCTCGCGCTCATCCGGGGACCATTGCTCGTGCATGCGGCCGCGCGCGATTGCCGGGTAGATGTCGAGCAACGCTTCGCCGACGTCGCGGGTGAAAGCGAAATCGCGCTCCCAATCGCCGCTATCGTGGCGGTCGTAGAAAATGCCGCCAATGCCGCGCGGCTCATTGCGATGCGGCAGGAAGAAATAGTCGTCGCACCATTTTTTGTATTTCGCATGCCAGTCAGCGTCATGCGCGTCACAGGCGCGTTTCATCGCCGCGTGAAAGGCCTGCGCGTCGGGAAAGTCCTGCGTGCGCTGATAGGCGAGCAGCGGCGTCAGATCGGCGCCGCCGCCAAACCATGAGCGCGCCGAAGACAGAAACCGCGTATTCATATGCACGGCGGGCACGCGCGGATTGACCATGTGGGCGATCAGGCTGACGCCCGTGGCGGTGAACGTCGCGTTCGGCTCCATCTGCAACTGCGCAGCCATCCCCGGCGTCATCGGCCCGAAGACGTGACTGACGTGCACGCCGACTTTTTCAAAGAAGCGCCCGTGCATCATGCCCATGACGCCGCCGCCCCCAGCCTCCCGCGACCACGGCGTAAGCACGAAGCGTCCGGCCTCGCCGGGATAGAGCGAAGCGGGCGCTTCATCCTCCAGCGCCTCAAATGCCGAGATGAGCCGGTCGCGCAGCGCCTCGAACCAGGCGCGGGCGCGCAGGGTTCGCTGTTCCGTGAGAGTCGTGTCGGCGCCGTCCATGGCCAATCTTTAGTCGGTCGCAGCGGGCCAACCAAGCTGGCGGCGCGCTTCAAACAGGGCCACGCCGGTCGAGACCGCGAGGTTGAGTGAGCGCGCCCGCACCGGGATGCGAACGCGGGCGGCGGCGGCCTCATGTACTTCCGGCGGCGCGCCGGCGCTCTCGCGGCCGAACAGAAGCGTGTCTCCGGGGGCAAAAACAAACGCGTCCAGGGCGTGTTCGGCCTGAGTCGTAAACAGGATCAGCCGCCCTTCTGCGCGCTCGGGCGCGGCGAGAAAGGCCGCCCAACTGGCCCGCCGCACGATCTCCGCCTTGCCGGCATAATCCATCGCCACGCGCTTCAGCGCCGGGTCGGTCAGCAGGAAGCCGCACGGCTCGATGATTTCCAGCGGCGCGGCGAAGCAAGCGGCCACCCGGATCGCGGCGCCCAGGTTCGGGGGCATATCGGGTTGATACAGGGCGAGGCGCAGGTTAAGGGCTCGCAAATCGGGCTGGGGCGGGTCTCGTGCGGCGACACGCCGCGAGCCCTGAATCGCTTGGAGCTTTAAGGTGCGCGCCGCGAGGCGTCCACAGAGGAAGGACGTGCGGCGCGTCGGAGGTTTCACCTTCGGCGGGCGGCGCTGTGAGGCGGATTTCAGGAGCGGGCTTTGGCCGAAACGACGGCAAACGCGATGGGCGGGCATGGCGAGGAGCCGACACGCCGTGATTTCATTTATGTCGCCGCCGGCGCGGTCGGCGGCGTCGGCGCGCTGGCGACGGTCTGGCCGCTGGTCGATCAGATGAATCCGGCGGCGGACGTGCTGGCGCTGGCCTCAACCGAATACGATCTCAGCCAGGTATCGCTGGGCCAGCAGGTGACGATCCTGTGGCGCGGGCTGCCGGTGTTCATCCGCCATCGCACGCCGGAAGAAATTGCCCGCGCCAAGCGCGATGATCACGCCGCAATGAAAGACCCAGCGACGGACGATCAGCGCATCGTCCAGTCCGACGGCAAGCCCGGCAAGGAAGAGTTTCTGATCGTTCAGGCCAACTGCACGCATCTGGGCTGCGTGCCCACGTTCGGCGGCGGTGATTATGGCGGCTGGCTCTGCGCCTGCCACGGCTCGATGTACGACACCGCGGCGCGCATTCGCCAAGGGCCGGCGCCGCTCAATCTGCTGATTGCGCCATATGTGTACACGTCCGATTCCGTCGTGAAGATCGGCTAAGGGACCTCGGGGATGAGCGGAGAGAGCACCTACAAGCCGGGCAGCGGTTTCGAGCGCTGGCTCGACGCGCGCCTGCCGATCCTGCGTCTGGCGCACGACAGTTTCGTCGCGTATCCGACGCCGCGGAATCTGAATTACTGGTGGACGTTCGGGGCGATCCTGAGCTTCTGCCTTGTCGTGCAGATCATCACCGGCGTGATCCTGGCGATGCACTACATTCCGAACGCCGGCATGGCGTTCGACAGCGTCCAGCGTATTCGGCGCGACGTGAATTTCGGCTGGTTGATCCAGCCGGTGCACGCGGTCGGCGCCTCGATGTTCTTCCTGGCGGCCTACATCCACATGTTCCGCGGACTTTATTACGGCTCCTACAAGGCGCCGCGCGAAGTGCTGTGGATTCTTGGCTGCGTGATCTACCTGCTGATGATCGTCACGGCGTTCATGGGCTATGTGCTGCCATGGGGCCAGATGAGCTTCTGGGGCGCCACGGTGATCACCAACATTCTCGGCGCGCTGCCTTTGGTGGGCGAGCCGATCCTGCACTGGGTGCGCGGCGGCTTTGCGATCGAGAATGCGGCGCTCAACCGCTTCTTCAGCCTGCATTACCTGCTGCCGTTCATCATCGCCGGCGTTGTCGTGCTGCACATCTGGGCGCTGCACGTCGTCGGCCAGAACAATCCGGCGGGCGTGGAGCCGAAATCGAAGGAAGACACCGTTCCGTTCACCCCGCACGCGACGGTTAAGGATGCGGTGGGCGTGGCGCTTTTCGCGCTGATGTTCGCGCTGTTCGTGTTCTATCTCCCTGACGCGCTGGGCGACCCGGAAAACTACAACAAGGCCAATCCGGTCGTGACGCCGCCGGAGATCGTGCCGGAATGGTATCTGCTGCCGTTCTACGCGATCCTGCGCGCGGTGCCGGACAAGCTGGCAGGCGTGTGCGCGATGTTCGGGGCGATCGCGGTGCTGTTCGTGCTGCCGTGGCTGGATACGTCGAAAGTGCGCTCGATGCGCTACCGCCCCGTGGCGCGGCAATTCTTCCTGATCTTCGTCGTGGTTTGCCTCGGCCTCGGCTGGTGCGGCGCGCAGACGCCGGACAAGCTGATCTACCAGGGCGGTAACTACCGGATCGAAATTCGCGATGCGAATCACAAGCAGATTGCCGTCGCCGATGGCCGCTCGGCTGAAGTCGCCGAGAAGGCGATGCAACAGGAGGTCAACAAGCTGAATGGCGCGGCCAAGTTCGTGCAGCGCAGCGTGCCGTTCCGGATCGTGGTAACCAATCTGGCCCAGATTCTGGCGGCGTATTATTTCCTGTTCTTCCTGGTGATCCTGCCGCTTCTGGGACTGCGTGAGCGCCCCGATCGGACGCCGGAGACGATCGCCAAATCCGTGCTGGGCGGTCCCCCCGTCGCGGCGACCCCGAAAGCGGAGGCCTGAGGCTCATGATCCGTACGCTGATCATTGCGCTGGGCCTTGCGCTCGCCGCGCCCGGCCTCGCCCACGCCGAAAGCACCGCCAA
The DNA here is from genome assembly GCA_035549875.1 of Caulobacterales bacterium. Lineage (GTDB taxonomy): Bacteria > Pseudomonadota > Alphaproteobacteria > Caulobacterales > Aquidulcibacteraceae > JAKFWI01. The sequence continues at coordinate 812 of DASZPV010000165.1, read as the reverse complement.
GGCGCCCGCGCCGCATGTGTGGAGTTTTGACGGCCCGTTCGGCAAGTTCGACCGCGGCCAGTTGCAGCGCGGCTTCCAAGTCTACAAGGAAGTCTGCGCCGCCTGCCATTCGATGCATCAACTGAGCTACCGCAATCTCGGCGAACGCGGCGGCCCGTTCGAGGCGATCACCGCGCGTGGCGCCGATGGCGCGACTGAGTACAAACTCGGCGCGCCGGGTGAAGAGGGCAAGCCGGTCACGCCGATCGACAATCCCTTCGTTAAGGCGATCGCCGCCGATTACATGGTCGATGAGATCGATCCGCAGACTGGCGATACGGTCAGCCGCAAGGCCACGCCCGCCGACCGTTTCCATTCCCCGTTCCCGAATGACGGCGCCGCGCGCGGCACCAATGGCGGCGCGTTGCCGCCGGACATGTCGGTGCTGGCCAAAGCGCGCAAGGGCGGGCCGAATTACATTCGCTCGCTGATCTCAGGCTACGAGGCGCCGCCCGAAGGCCTCGAAGTGCCGCCGGGCAAACACTACAACCCGTATCTGCACGGCGATCTGTCCAGTTTCTGGAAGGGCGATCCCCACAAAGTGCCGGAAGGCGGGCTTATCGCCATGCCGCCGCCATTGGCGCCGGATCGCGTCACCTATGCCGATGGCACGCCGGCGACGGTCGAGAACATGGCGACGGATGTGGCCGCGTTCCTCGAGTGGACATCCGATCCGAAGGCCGAAGAACGCAAGGCGCTGGGCTTCCAGGTGATGGTCTATCTGCTGCTGCTGACCGTGCTGGTCTATCTGGCCTACCGCGCCGTGTGGAAAG
>DASZPV010000164.1:0-38711 GCA_035549875.1 Caulobacterales bacterium | reverse complement strand
TGCGCGACCTCGATGCCGAACTCGACCTCGAACGCGCGCACCAGGCTTTCGGACGCCGCCGCGCCGCCGATCAGCACGCGCTCCAGCGTTTTCGGCTTCAGTCTGTTTTCCTGCATGTAGGAAACGAGGCCGTTCCAGATCGTCGGCACGCCGGCGGCCATGGTTACGCCCTCCGCCTCGATCAGCTCATAAAGGCTCGCCGCATCCAGTTTCGCGCCGGGCATCACCAATTTGCAGCCGGTCATCGGCGCGACGAACGGCAGCGTCCAGCCATTGGCGTGGAACATCGGCACGACCGCGAGGATCGTGTCGCGCGAGCGCAGCCCCCAGGAATCGCCCTGGTTCACCGCCATCGCATGCAGGAGGTTGGAGCGGTGCGAATACAGCACGCCTTTCGGCTGGCCGGTCGTGCCCGACGTGTAACAAAGCCCCGCCGCCGTCTCTTCGCTGAAATTATCCCATGGCGTATCGAGCGGCCGGCCCGCGATCAGCGTCTCGTAGGCGATAGCATTCTTGAGGCTCGTCTCCGGCAGGCCCGCGCCATCGCAAAAGACGATGAAGCGCTTCACCAGCGGCAATTGGTTTTCAATCTTCTCCAGCAGCGGCAGGAACGTAAGATCGGTGCAGAGCGTCTCGCCGCCGCCATGGGTGGCGATCCACGCGATCTGGTCGGGATGCAGGCGCGGGTTCAGCGTATGCACCACGGCGCCGATGCCCATCGCGCCGAACCATGTCTCCATGTGGCGCGCATTGTTCCACGCCAGCGTCGCGACACGGTCGCCGAGTTTTACGTCCAGTTCGGCCAGCGCGTGCGAGACCTGCTTTGCGCGGTCCCGCATCTGCACATAAGTCTCGCGGACAATCGGCCCTTCGACCGTGCGCGTCACGATTTCACGGCGCGGATAAAGCGCGCAGCCATGCGCCAGCGTGCGCCCGACCGTCAGCGGCCAATCCTGCATCAGGCCAAGCATCCGCCATCCTCCGTTTGCCGGGAGCATGCCGCAGATGGAGCGTTAGCGAAAGGCGATCAGGCCGCCAGCAGCGCGGCCAGTTCCAGCCCCGGCGAATTGGCGTGGCGGCTGACGCGCACGCGCGCCATCATCGCCGGCACGAATTGCACGACGTTCGGCGCCGCGTCTTCTACCGAAGCAACCGCAATGCGCGTCTGCCGTAGCGGAACCGCCGCCAGTTCGACCACCGCCGGGGCCAGCGCTTCGCCGGCTCGCGCCAGACGCATCACCGCGCCGAACCGCGCCCCATTGGCCGCGCCCGCGTAATGGGCCGGCGCCAGGCATTCGACAATCCGCCCGCCGCTCCACAGCGAAAACGCCCGCGCCTCACCGATCCTCACGGTCGTCGCCCGGCGCGCGGCGTCAGCGTCCAGATGGCGGACGCGCGGCTCATGCGCCGGCTCGCGCAGCGCCCTGGCGACCGCCACTAGCGTCGCCGCAGCCGCTATCAGCCCCGCCGCGTACCGCACCCACTTCCGCATGCCTGGCTCCTTGCCGCATTCTTAACAAGATTCGCCACGCCGCGCTAAAAATTTAGTTAATTCCGGTTCACGGATAGAGCCGGCTGGTGCGCCATGCCGCGCCGGCGCCATCGCGCTCAAAGCGCAGGCGCTCATGCAGCCGGAACGGCCGGTCGCGCCAAAATTCGATGGAGAGGGGCGAAACCCGGTAGCCGCTCCAGTGAGCGGGCCGCGGCACGTCGCCGAGGCCGAACCTCGCGGCATATTTGGCCACCCGCGCCTGCAAGGCCATCATGCCCTCCATCGGCCGGCTCTGGTCCGACGCCCACGCCCCGATCCGCGCTTCGCGCGCACGCGTGGCGAAATAGGCGTCCGCCTCCGCCTCGCTCACAGCCTCCACCGGCCCGCGCACGCGCACCTGCCGGCGCAGGCTCTTCCAGTGGAAATTCAGTGCCGCGCGCGGATTGGCGGCCAGTTCCAGGCCCTTGGCGCTCTCGGTATTGGTGTAGAACGTAAAGCCCGCGGCGCTGAAATCCTTCAGCAGCACCATGCGCACGTCCGGGAGCCCCGCCGAATCCACCGTCGCCAGCGCCATCGCATTGGCGTCGTTCGGCTCCTTCCTGATCGCTTCCTCGAACCAGCGACCGAACAGCGCAAACGGATCGCCCGCCTCCGGCAAAGCCGCCTCATTCGCCTCCAGCGCGGCGACATAGTCGGCATCCAAGGGCGATGGGGGGATTTTCGTGCTCACTGGCAGGTTGGCGTCCTTAAGAGATTCACCTATTGTACTTCTATGGCTAAAAGCTCCAATCCCCCTCGATTTGCTGCTTCGAGCAAATATGTTGGCGTTTCAACGTCTAAGGACGTTGCTGCCTTCAAGGCGGCGTCCAAGGCGCTAGCAGAGAAGCTTCACGGCAACAAAAAAGCCTCGCGAGAATTTGTGACCGCCCTTGAGGGGCGAGCCGGTATTTCGTCTAGCCGTCCGAAAAAATAGAGATGCATTCACTGAGCGGTGGCTTGGTCCTTGGCTATCACGGTTGTGACGCCGAGATCGCTGAGAAGCTGCTTGGCGGCGAAGATTTTCTCTTCAGCGGCAACCCTTGGGATTGGCTTGGGCCCGGAGCCTATTTTTGGGAAACGAACCCGCGGCGAGGCTATGAATTTGCTGTTGAACTGAAACAGCGAAAATACAAACACAATAAAATCGAAACTCCGGCAGTTGTGGGCGCCGTAATTAATCCGGGACTGTGTTTGGATTTGGCGACTGCGGCGGGAATAGAAATCGTGAGGGACGCTCACAGACGTCTCGTAGATCTATACGAGGACGCCGAGCTGGAACTGCCAAGGAACGAGACGGACCTTTTGCGTCGTAACCTCGACTGCGCTGTGATCGAATTCGTTCATGGACTTCGTGAAATCGAGGGCGATCCCTCAGTAGACAGCGTTCGTGGCGTCTTTATCGAAGGCGGACCGATCTACGAAAGCTCAGGCTTCTACGCACGGACCCACATTCAAATTGCGATCAGAAACCCAAACTGCATAAAGGGCGTCTTCCGCGTCGCTCCCGACCTTTACAAGTAAGCCCGCCCCATGTCCCACAATACGTTCGGCCACCTGTTCCGCGTCACCACCTGGGGCGAGAGCCACGGGCCCGCGCTCGGTTGCGTGATTGACGGCTGCCCGCCGGGCCTCAAGCTCGACGCAGCGGACATCCAGCACTGGCTCGACCGGCGCCGCCCCGGCACGTCGCGCTTCGTCACCCAGCGCCAGGAGCCGGACAGCGTGAAAATCCTCTCCGGCGTGTTCAGCGACGATCGCACTGGCGGTCAGGTCACCACCGGCACGCCGATCGCGCTCGAAATCGAGAACGTCGATCAGCGCTCGCGCGATTATTCCGAAATCCGCGACCTCTATCGCCCCGGCCACGCCGATTATGTTTACGCCGCCAAATACGGCGTGCGCGATTATCGCGGCGGCGGACGCAGCAGCGCACGCGAAACCGCCGCGCGCGTGGCCGCCGGCGCCGTCGCGCGCAAAGTATTGGGCGATGGCGTCGTCATACGCGGCGCGCTGATCCAGATCGGCCCGCACAAGATCGATGCAGCGCAATGGGACTGGGACGAGACCGAGCGCAACCCGTTCTGGTGCCCCGACGCCGCCGCCGCGTCGCGCTGGGAAAGCTTTCTCGACGAAACGCGCAAGGCCGGCTCCTCCGCCGGCGCCGTCGTGGAGGTGCGCGCTTGCGGCGTGCCCGTCGGTCTCGGCGCGCCGATCTACGGCAAGCTCGACGCCGATCTGGCCGCCGCGATGATGAGCATCAATGCGGTGAAAGGGGTAGAGATCGGCGCCGGCTTTGCCGCCGCCGCGCTTTCCGGCGAAACCAATTCCGACGAAATGCGCGCCGGCAAGGAAGGCGGCCCGACATTCAAATCGAACAATGCCGGCGGCGTGCTCGGCGGCATCTCAACCGGACAAGATGTCATCGTGCGTTTTGCGGTGAAGCCGACTTCCTCGATCCTCACGCCGCGCGAAACGATCGACGATCACGGCGCCAACGCGGAGATTTCTACGAAGGGCCGCCACGATCCGTGCGTCGGCATCCGCGCCGCCCCGGTCGGCGAAGCGATGATGGCCTGCGTGCTGGCCGACCACCTGCTCCGCCATCGCGGGCAAATGGGCGCGCCAATGGCGCCGCGATGAACGGCGGACGCATTTTCGAATCGCGCTATCGGCCGACGGTTTTTTTCGCGCCGCGCCCAGGGTTATTGTTTCTGCCGCTGGTGTTCATTCCGGGCGTGGAATTGTTCAAGAGCGTGGTGATCGCCGCGCTTGTTACAATCACCGTGTTCGCGCTCGCCACCTATCTGCGCAGCAACACCCGCCGGCGCCGGCCGGCGCTGCAGCTCACCTTCGCCAGCGCGCGCGTCGAAGGCCTCGGCGATCTGGTCTGGGGCGATATCGCCAGCGTGCGGCGCACGGTGGACGAACGCGGCAAGCCGGCGCTTGAAATCGCCCTGCGCAACGCCCCGGCCCGCGTTTCGCCCAGCCCGCTCTGGCGCCCCGCCGGCAGCCGCACCGTGCTGCTGAAAACCGCGCTGCTGGAAGACCCGATCGAAACCATCGAGGAAGCGTTCGGCTTTTTCCTGGCGAAGAGCTGAGGAATACTCAGGCCCGCCGGAACAACATCGCCTTGGTCAGAAACGCCAGCTTCGTCTCCTCCAGCGTAAAGCCCGCTTCGCCGAACAGCGCCGCCAATTCTTCCTGCTGGTAGCTGGCGAAATAGGGCTCGTGAAAGCCAATCGGAAAATATTCCAGCATGCGGTCGAGCGCTGGGGATTCGCCCTGCTGGATCGAATCCACGAATACGAACGCCCCGCCGGGTTTCACCACGCGCGCGATTTCCTTTGCCACGTCGCGGCGCACGCGTGGGGGTAATTCGTGGAACAGGTAGACGCTTGTCGCCGCGTCATACGCGCCGTCTTCGGCCGGTATCGCTTCGGCCTGCCCCGCAATCAGCTCTACCTGCGGCCACGGCGCCAGCCGCGCGCGCGCCTCTTCCAGATAGGCCGGCGAAAGATCGAGCCCGCTGGCGGCCAACCGCGGAAACGCCTCCATCACCTGCGACAGAAACCGCCCATTGCCGCAGGCAACGTCGAGCACTTTGGCCTTGCGCTGGTCTTGCCCGCGCAGCGCCTGCGATAAAAGACCAAGGCCGACGCGCCGCATCGCATCGGCGGCGCCGGCGAACAGGACTTCAACCTGCGTGTCGTAAATTTTGGCGCTCTCGCGGGTCAGCCAACCGCCGGTCTGGTAGTGGAAGTTCTGCAAATAGTACGGCGGAAACTCGCCGCGCGCGTTTGCTTTGCGCACTTCGGTGGCGTTTCGCTCGATACGCCGCTTATCGACGCGCGGCAGATCGGCGAAAAAGCGCGCGCTGTTGTTCAGCGCCGAGATCAGATTGGCTGGATTGAAATCGCGCGGCGCCGGATAAAGCCCGCCTTCGATATTGGCCCGGTCCTGGGCGAAGAGATCGAGGAACGCTTTTTGTATATCCTGGCGTTTGCCCGGCCTCGTGCGCGGCTCAAAGCGCGGCTCGCTCTCCGGCACGGGCGGGCCGGACAGCCGCCGCGCCAGCATGTAATGCGCCGAATACCACGCAACGCGCGCGCCTTGCGTGGCGACGTATGCGGCGCGTTCGAGGTTTTTTGCGAGGCTCACAGCCCCCTCCGTCTCGCGGCTGCGCCGCGAGCCACCTCCCCCGTAAACGGGGGAGGATGAATACCGCCAATCCTCCCCCGTTTATGGGGGCGGTGTCGAGCGAAGCGAGACGGAGGGGGCTGCCTCACTTCTCCCCCGCCTCCGGCCATCTTGTGATGCGTTTGATCAAATGCCGCGGCTTCAGCCTGCCCTGCGGGCGCGTCTTGCCGCGCACGGACACGTTCGCCGCATGCACGGTTTCCGGATCGCCGGAGATCAAGGGATGCCACCAGCGCAGTTCCTGCTTCTCGTTCACCAGCCGATAGGCGCAGGTCTTCGGCAGCCAGGAAAGCTCGCCTACCGTTTCCGGCGTCAGTTTCACGCAATCGGGCACGTGCGCCTTGCGGTTTGCGTAATCCTTGCAGCGGCACGCATCGCCATCGAGCAGATCGCACGCCACATCAGTGAGATAAACCTCGCCGGTGTCGGCGTCCTCCAGCCCGATCAGGCAGCACTTGCCGCAACCATCGCAGAGGCTTTCCCATTCTGTCTCGCTCATTTCCGCGAGCGTCTTGGTTTTCCAGAACGGTTCGCTCATCGTTCGAACGCGCCTACGATTTCGACATGCGGGCTCCAGTGAAACTGATCCACCGGCGTCACCTTCACCAGATCGAAGCCGGCATCCAGAAGCACTTTCGCATCGCGCGCAAACGTGGCCGGATCGCATGACACGGCCGCCACTTTCCGCGCTTTCGACTTGGCGATCTGCTCGGCCTGCAGCCGCGCGCCCGAGCGCGGCGGATCGAACGCAACGCCATCAAACCGTTTCATCTCCAGCGCCGAAAGCGGATTGCGCAACAGATCGCGGCGTAAAACAGAAACGCCTTTGAGCACGCCAGCGCGGTCAGCCGCCTGCTTCAACGCCGAAAGCATGGCTTCATCGCCCTCCACGGCGAACGTCTCGGCCTGTTCGGCGATGCGCAAAGCGAACGTGCCGATGCCGGAAAACAGATCGGCGACGCGCTCGGCGCCGGAAAGCGCCTCCAGCGTCAACCGCGCCAGCGCCTCCTCGCCCTGCGTCGTCGGCTGCAAGAATGCGCCCGGCGGCGGCGTAACGCGCGCGCGGCCCATCGCCAGTTCCGGGGCGCGGCGCGTGATGAACGCCTCGCCATCGAACGAGAGCCGCGCGAAATCTTCCGCCTCTACCAGCATCGAGGCTTCGCCGATCTTCGCCGCGTCAAACGCCGAAACCTTGCCCGCGCCCTTCACGTTCACATCGATGCCCGCTTCGCTCGCCAGCACCTGAATGTTCAACTCGCCGCGCGCCGGCGCAAACGCCGCGCCGAGGCGCTTCAATCCCGGCAGCGCCGCCAGCAGCGCCGGCGCCAGCACCGGACATTCCCTCACCGCCACGATCTGCGCGCCGCCGCGCGCGATGAATCCAAACCGTCCGCCGCGCGCCGCGTGCAATGTCGCGCGCCGCCGCCCCGCGCCCCACGCTTTCACCACCGGCTCGACCGCGCCGCCGATGCCGCGCCGCGCCAAAGCGCGCACGATCTGCTCGTGTTTCCACGCCAAGTATGGCGCTTCATCCCAATGCTGTAACTGGCATCCGCCGCAGCGGCCGAAATGCGTGCACGGCGGCGCCACGCGCTCGGCGCTCGGCGTCAGCACCGCCAATACATCACCGCGCTCGCCGGCCACGCGCGCGCGCACTTTTTCACCCGGCAGCGCGTACGCGAGATAGATCGGCCCGTCCGGCCCCTCCGCCGTCGCGTCGCCGCGGGCGCCGATTTCACCCACGGCAAGGTCAACCTCGGCAGGCGCCGCCGGCGGACCGGGGCGCACCCTTCCGGGGCGGGGGGCGTTTTTAACGGAGCGGTCCAGACGCTTCATGCCTCGTTCAGCTTGGTTTTGATTATCTCGGGTCCAACGACGGCGGTAGCTTACGGGCGTTGGGCCCACGCCGACAGGAGAGATGGAGATTAAGATGCGGGGTCAAGCTCTGCTCGCTGCTGGTGTTCTGGCGCTGACGGCCGTTACGGCCATTCCGGCGGCCAACGCTCAGCCTTACGGCGCCCCTTACGCTGCGCCCGGCGCCCCTTATCAGGCCCCCTACCAGGATTGCAGCCAGCGCAAGACCAAGAACGCCATCCTCGGCGGCCTGCTGGGCGCCACGCTCGGCGCCGTCGTCGGCAGCCAGATGGGCTCTTCCGGCCACCGCGGCGATGTCGGCCTGGTCGGCGGCGCGGTCGGCGCAGCGGCCGGCGCGGGCATCGGCGCCAGCGGCACCAATTGCGCGGCCAACGCGGCCTACCCGCCGCCCCAGCCGGGCCCGGCGCCCTACGCCAACAACGTCCCGCCGCCCGCCCCGTATGGCGACCGCGACGGCGAATTGCTCGGCGGGCCGGACAGCCGCCAGCCCGCCTATGGCGACAACCGCGACTACGGCAATAATGATCGCGGCTACAACAACCGCGACTACAGCAACAACGACCGCGGCTATGGCAACGACCGGCGCTATGCCGACAACCGCTACCGCGATTGCCGCTGGGGCCAGGCGATTGTCCGCGACCGCTACGGCAGCCACCGCGAGCCGGTGCAAACCTGCCGCGATCCGCGCAGCGGCGAGTGGGTTGTCGTCCGCTAAAAATTACGGCGCGCGTGGAACAGAAATTCCCGCGCGCCGGCGCCCCCCCAGGAGCGGGCTTTCCGCAAACTGCACCGCCCGAAATCCGTTTAGCCCATCCAAGCGGCCCGCCGTCTCCTCCGCGAGATGGCGGGCTTCTTCTTGTTCGATCAGCGCCTTGCGGCGCGGCCCGGATTCAAATTGCGGCTTGATCAGCACGGTCAGCTCCGCCTGCGCCGCCGCCAGTTCGAGCGGGCGCGCCAAAACCTTTTCCGCGCCGATGAAACTCGCATCGCAAACAATGATCTGCGGCGGCGTGGTGATTTCGGCCTGCGTCAGCGTGCGCGCGTCCTGCCCTTCCAGAACCACGACGCGCGGATCGGCGGCCAGCGCCGCATCGAACTGGCCGCGCCCGACATCGACGGCGAACACGCGCGCCGCGCCCCGCGCCAGCAGAACCTGCGTAAACCCGCCGGTCGCCGCGCCAACGTCCAGCGCAATCTTGCCCGCGACGTCCACGCCGAACCGATCCAGCGCCGCTTCCAGCTTCACACCGCCGCGCGAAACCCATTGATGCGCCGGGGCAAATTCCAGCGCCGCGTCTTCCGGGACCATTTCTGAAGCCTTTGCGATCGTCCGGCCCGCGGCGGTGACGCCGCCCGCCTCGATCGCCGCCTGCGCCTGGGCGCGCGAACGCGCCAGCCCGCGCGCCACCAGCAGCAGATCAGCCCTTAGCCGCGCCATCGCCCCAATCGGCCTGCGCCCACGCCCACGAGGCGCGCCACACCGCGCGCATCACCCGCGCGTCAGGCCCGGCGCGGTGACGCACGCCCTCCTGGCTGCGCGCGTCGGTCAGCAGCGCGTCGCGCTCGGCCTGACTTTGCCCGGCCGGCAGGAAGGTTTCCCAGTCCTGCACAACAAAAGGCGTAGGCCGCCCGGCCGCCGCGCTGATCCGCCGCAACCAGTGATTTTCAAATTCCGGTGCGTCCGAAACCACGATGGCGCCCCCCAGGTTCGCGGCAAGCCGGTCGATCGCCGCCTCCGGCGCGATCCCGAACTCGTCGAGGTCAGCCGGCGAAATGCCGTGTAAATTTGCCGAGTTACGGTCCCAATGCTCCATCGACCATTCGCCATGGCGCGACAGCAAAAACGCGTCCTCGGCGCCGCATGCGCCCGCATAGCCTACCTCGACTGGCCAGGATTCGGCGTCCAGGCTTGAGGCTTCGAAATCAAGAAATACGATGGAGGTCGTCACCCGCGCTCTCTTGCAGCGCCGCGCGCGAACGCGCAAGTTGGCGCTCGCCAAAAACGCCTTGGGGGCGATCGGAGAGGGAGGCTGGCGGGCGGCGCTTAGGCGCTAAATATTCCATCTTTCGTGAAGGAGAAGGCGGCGGTTTGGCGTGGGGCTGCGCTTGGCCTGTTCACAAGCAGGCCGCCGTCCGTCTTCTCCTTCACGGACGATGGAGCTTACCGGACAATTGTGACAACCAGCCCTTGCCTCGCGCGCTCCTTGTCAGCGGTCGCGCCTTGAATAACCAATCCACGCCAATGGAAGCACCCATGACCGATGCTCCGGACCTGTACAACAGCATCGACCGTTACATCGACGAGTTGTTCGCGGTTGAGGACGAGCATCTGAAGGCTGCCCTTAAGGCTTGCCGAAGCGCTGGCTTGCCGGAAATCCAAGTGTCGCCCGGGCAAGGAAAGTTGATTTACCTGCTGGCGAAGATCGTGGGCGCGCGCCGCATCCTCGAACTTGGCACGCTGGGCGGATACTCGACGATCTGGTTGGCGCGGGCTCTCCCTGCTGACGGTCGATTGGTGACGCTGGAGAGCGAAACAAAACATGCCGAGGTCGCGCGCGCCAATTTAACCCGCGCAGGGCTGATTGACCGTGTCCAGATCGTCATCGGCCCGGCGCTTCAAACCTTGCCGCAGGTTGTGGACGGCGCTGAGCCGTTCGACCTTGTGTTCATCGACGCCGACAAGGTGAACTATCCGTCTTACTTTGCTTACATCATGCGTTGTGTGCGGCCGGGCGCGCTCATTCTTGCCGACAATGTCATCCGCAAGGGCAAGGTGTTGGCGCCCAGAGACAATGACCCTTCTTCCGGCGCAACACGCGCGTTCAACGCGATGATCGCTGCCGATCAGCGGCTGGAAGCGATTATCTTGCAGCAGGTGGGAGTTAAGGGCCACGACGGCTTGGCGATTGCGAGGGTCAAGTAGACTCCCCCTCGGCCCCCGCGAAAGGCGGGGGCCCATAGTCCCAGCCGATGCAGGACAATATCCAACGTTAGCGTTTATGGACCCCGGTCTTCGCTGCGCGAAACCGGGGCCGAGTACCGCCGCGCTTTCAGCAGCACTGGCTGGTGATCGGAAAACGCAAAGCCCAGATCGCGCGTGGTCACGCTTTCGATCTCCACGTCTGGCGAGACGATGAACCCGTCGATCACAGTGGTGTAATTTTCACCCGCTTTGTACGGCCGCTCGTTCGTACGCACCGAAGGAACGCGCGGGTCGGCGCCGATGCGCCAGCCGGCCGGTAGCGCGTCCATCGGGAAATTATGGATCCAGCCGAGATATTTCGGCGCGGTGGTGGTTTTGAAACAGGTCTGCGCCAGCACGAGATTGAAATCGCCGGCGACGATTACGGGGCTGCCCTGCGCGTGTAAGACCGTGGCGTAGCGCATCACCTCCGCGAGTTGTTTGCGGCGTATTTCCGCGTTCTTGTCGAACGCCGCGAGATGCACGCCGAGGATAACCCAGTCCGGCTTGCCTTCCACCTGCACGCGGATGATACGCACAGTGTAGTCACGGCTAATAAAGCCGGCGATCTTATCGGGCTCGCGTGGCAGCGGCTCGACATTCAAGGCGCCGACGGCCCGGCGCGAATACATCGCCATGCCGTGCTCGAACCTGAGCGGCCACGGCAGCCAGCGCGTGAGAATATCGGCGCTGAACACCCTCGTCGTGTTGGGCATGATCTTCCGGAGCGCGCCAAGCAGATCGTGCCAATAGGTCAACGGACCAGGCTTGGCCGCTTCGGGAAAGACATATACGTCGGCTTCGATATTTTTCACCGTATCGATAATGCCGGCGATGTTCCGCCTCACCGCCTGCGGCGAGGGCGGGAAGAAATGCGTGCCGCCGTCGGCGACGAAGTCCGAATCCGAGCCAAGCCCGCCATAGCCAAGATTCCACGTCAGCACGGCGATCTCGTCGCCCGCCTTGGGAATTGCGTCATTGCGGATAAAGGAAACGGCGGGTGCGCTCAGCATGACGATCAGCGCCCATCCCAAAAGCAACGCCGCAACAATGCCGGCCAAGCCCAGCCGCCTCATCGCCGCTCCAAAAATCGGCTTTGGCGCGCCTCGCGCCATTCGGCGAACGGCGTGATTTCCACCCGCCCTTTCTTCTCGTCGCGGTCAGCGAGACGATCGAGCGCGAACTGTACGCCGAACGCGAACGTTGCAATACCGCTGCCCTCGCCGCCGATCGCTTTCAGGAAGCCGAACAGATTCTTGCGCTCGTTCAGCGCCACGAACACTTCGTTGTAGCGCTGCGTCATGTCCCACGCGCCGAGCGCCGGGGATGGGCCCAGAACGCGCAGCTTCTCGATCGCCGCCTCAAGCAGATCGGCGTAGGAGTAGAAATACACATAGAGCCCGAACAGCACGCAAAGCCCGATCGCCGCCGCCGTGGTGATCAAAGTCATGTTGCGCGCGCCATCCAGAAACGCATTCTTCGCCGGCGTGAAGCGGATCAAAATGTTCACCGCGAACACCGCCGTGGCGAAAATGAAAACCGGATTCATCTGGTCCTGCAGCAGATTGGTCGCCAGCGTGATCTGCCCGAACGCGTTCTCGATCGTCGATAGCGCCTGGGCGTAATCGAACGCCGCCTGCGTACGATCGCTCGCAAGGACCGCCAGATGGCGCCCATGCAACGCCTCCGCCTGCGCCAGCACATCCTGCACATGCGCCGCCGCGGCGTTGAACGCCTGCTGGTCGTAGCGGAACTGCCGCGCCAGCATCACCAGCACGATGGCCCCGCCGCAAAACAGGATGACGCAATAAGGCACATAGGCCGTATAGGCGGCCCTGAGCCGGCGCACATCGCCCGGCTTTTCCGCCGGATCGGACCGCGCAGCCAGCACCGTATGGACCGCATAGGCCGCCACTACCGCCACGACGAACGCCAGCACGCCGGCGCTGATCGCCGGCCAGCCGGTGACGGTATCCAGCAGGCTCACCTGCGTGATCGCCAAGTCCACCACCAACACCAGAATCGCGCAGGCGGTGAAGATCAGCATTTCCGGATAGAATCCGGATACAAGCCGCTTCTTCTTGCCGGAGCGCCAGATCAGGCCATGCCGGCGCACCCAGGTCCGGCCGCCCGCGCGATAGCCCAGATGCAGCGACAATATCCCGATCAGATAGGCGCCCAGCACCAGTGCGCCATCGAACAGTTTCGGCGTCGAAACGCCGAACCGGCCGAATTGCGCCGCGATCGGGTCACTTCCTGCGGCCAGATAGGAAAGGTCCATATCGTCCCCCGCCGCATCATTGCCCGGCGCGCGCCATGACGGAAGAGGTGCGCAGCGCTGAGGCCGTTCCCGAAACCTTCGGTCAGCGTGTCGATGCCTGGGCCGTGCGCATCTGGCCTGACCTGTCGCGCGCGCGCATCCAGGGCCTGATCGGCGCCGGCAAGCTGACGCTGGATGGCGCACCGGTGAAAGCCGCAAGTGAAAAAGTCCGCGCCGGAATCTACGCGCTCACCCTGCCGCCGCCGGAGCCGGCCGCGCCTATCCCCGAGGCCATCCCGCTGACCATCGCCTTCGAGGACGAGCATTTGATCGTCATCGACAAGGCCGCCGGCATGGCGATGCACCCGGCGCCCGGCGCGATGCGCGGGACTTTGGTGCATGCGCTGCTGGCCCATTGTGGCGCGAGCCTCTCGGGCATCGGGGGCGTCGCGCGGCCGGGGATTGTCCATCGGATCGACAAGGATACGACCGGCCTGGTCGTCGTCGCCAAATCGGATGCGGCGCACGCGGGCCTGGCCAAGCAATTCGCCGCCCACACGATTGAGCGCGTTTATTTCGCGGTGACGCGCGGCGCGCCCAACCCGCGCACCGGCGTGATCGAAACGCGCCTGGCCCGTTCGGCCGACGATCGCCGCAAACAGGCCGTCGTGCGCAATCCCGAAAGCGAAGCGGGCAAGCACGCCGTCACCCGCTATTGGACGGTCGAAAGCTATGGCCAGATCGAAGGCCAGGCCGCCGGCCGCGCCGCCGCCGCTTTCGTGGAATGCCGCCTAGAAACCGGCCGCACCCACCAGATCCGCGCCCACCTCGCCCATATCGGCGCGCCCCTGATCGGCGATCCGCTCTACGGCAAGATGCGCGGGCTGAAACTCGATGCGCATAGCCCTGCCGCCGGCGCCGCGGACGCCGCCGCGCAAGCCTTCTCCCGCCAGGCGCTGCACGCAGGCGTGCTCGGCTTCGTCCATCCGATCACCGGCGCCGCGATGCGCTTTGAAGCGCCGCTTCCGGAGGATATGGAAGCGCTGCTGAAGGCGCTGCGGGCGCTGTGACGTTTGTGATGACGTTGCGATTATGGGCCCCGGACAAACGCTGCGCGTTTTCCGGGGCCCAGAAGATTGCTAAACACGCGCCGATGCAACGCTCTGACTTCCCCCTCGCCTGCCGCATGCTCGACGAACTCGCCGGCCTCGACCGTTATGACGAGATCGATCCCGACATGGTCGCCGACTACCTGCTGGATTTTTTCCAGCGAAGCCAATTGCCCGCGCTGCGCGCCGAACTCGAAACGCTGCTGCCGCTGATGACAGATGACGGCGGGAAAAAAACCTGGCGCGCCCTCGGCGCCAAGGTCCACCCCAAAACCGAACGCGACAGCGTCAGCATGCTGAATTTGCTGATCACTCAAATCGCAAGACGCGGGTAAGCCGCGCTCAGATCGTGTCCGAACCCCGCCGCGGCGCAGGCGCGGCCGCGGTTGCTGGCGTGCCGCCGAACCGTTCCCATGCCGCCTGCCGCGAACAGCCCAGCGCCTTGCCGATTTTCTCCCAGCTCACATCCCGCGCCCGCAGCGTTTTCACGTTCGCCAGCAGGCGCTCGCGGACGTCCTTCAGCGTGGCGTCCTGGCCCTTGAGCTGGTTGAGGATCGTGTCGGTGGAGCAGTCCTGGCCGCACTCGATCCTTCCCGCCGCCCCGCTGGCGCGCGGCGCGGCCTGGGTCAGCGCCCGGGCGCAGAGGATGATGCAGGCGTCGCAGATGAACACGCCCGGCCCGGCGATCAGGCGGGAAACCGCGCTGTCGGGCTTGCGGCAGAAGGAGCAATGGAGGGTCGTGCTCATGTGCGTTCAGGCTCAAAATCAGCTTTACACATGGGCGTCAAGAATTCCTTGACAAGCCTGATTGTCAAGCCTATCTTGACGCTCATCGCCGAGGTCCAGTCATGGGCGGGCGACGTAGAAGGCTGGAACCAGATGGGGCGCTCAGCTCTCTTTATATGGGGACCGGCAGGAGGGGTTTCATGGCTTCAACCGCACTTACGCTTGCACTTTCGCCAGAAGGCGGCCTAACCCGCTACCTCCAGGAAATCCGCAAGTTCCCGATGCTGGAGAAGGACCAGGAATTAAGTCTAGCGACCCAATGGCGCCAACAGGGCGACGTAGAAGCCGCGCACAAGCTGGTCACGTCGCACCTGCGGCTGGTGGCCAAGATCGCCATGGGCTATCGCGGCTATGGCCTGCCGATCGGGGAAGTGATCTCCGAGGGCAATGTGGGCCTGATGCAGGCGGTTAAGAAATTCGAGCCCGAGCGCGGCTTCCGCCTGGCCACTTACGCCATGTGGTGGATACGCGCCGCGATCCAGGAATACATTCTGCGCTCGTGGAGCCTGGTGAAAATGGGCACCACCGCGGCGCAGAAAAAGCTGTTCTTCAACCTGCGCCGCATCAAGGGCGAAATCTCCGCGCTGGAGGAAGGCGATCTCACCAGCGAGCATGTGAAAACCATCGCGCATAAACTGGCGGTGACCGACGACGAAGTGATCTCGATGAACCGTCGCCTGTCCGGCGGCGACGCCAGCCTCAACGCGCCGGTCGCGGCCGATGGCGAAAGCCAGTGGCAAGATTGGCTCGCCGACGATAACGGCGTCAGCCAGGAAACCGAACTCGCCGAGAACGAAGAATTCGGCCAGCGCATGGGCCTGCTCAACGCCGCGATGGAAGGCCTCACCGAGCGCGAGCGCCACATCATCATGGAGCGCCGCCTCAAAGATGAGCCGGCGACGCTGGAAGATTTATCCAAGGAATACGGCGTCAGCCGCGAACGCGTGCGCCAGATCGAAGTGCGCGCGTTCGAAAAGCTTCAGAAGGCCATGAAGGCCAAAGCCCTCGAAGGCGGCCTGCTGGAAGCGACTGCTTAGTTCTCCCCCACCTCGCAACACTCCCCCCCGTTGCGCGCCCCGGCTTCATTCCCCCCGAAGCCGGGGCATTTTTTATCCTGCTGGTTCGTTGATCAAATCGTCAGGCCCGCAGTAATCGCGGCGCAGATGATAAACAGAACCACTGCAACGCCCACAATCGCCGATTCATATCCCGTCACCCTGTCCGGCGGCGCCTTCATCATGATCTGCAGGCCGCGGTACAAAATGAAGATCGCGTAGAGCGAAAGGACGAAAAAGAAATTGAACGCCGGCGCGATAAACACGATGCCCGCCAGCCAGATCGGCGTCGACGAATAGACCGCCGTCTTCATCGCCTTCATCTGGTCCTGCCGGGCGGAGAAATTATCGGCGAGCTGATAGATCACCCAGCCCATCGCATAGACGCTGGCGATGGAGAACGCATAGGCGAGGATTGAACCGATCAGCGCGCCGAACGGATTGTGCGGCGCGCTCACCAGTACGCCGAGAAAATTCGCCGCCGCAGGGATAGCCGCCAGCGGGGCGAGGTAATCGCGAAACAGGCTTTGCAGCGTGGCCTTTTCGTTCTCGATGATTTCCCACTCTTTCGTGGGCGAAAGCAGAATGGCCTTCACCCGCGCAATCAGCCGGTCGAACGGCTTTTCGGCCGCACGTTCAACGGGCGGAGGCGGCGGAGCGTCGGATGCTGTCATCGTTAAGACTTAGAGCATGGCGCTTTAGCCGCCCAGCGCCTCGGCGCGCTCTATCCCCACGGCTTCCACCGCCGCGCGCGCCTCATCGACGCTGACCCCGCCGCTGCCCTCGGCGGTGAGCGCTGCGCCTTTTTTGCCAATGACAGCGTATTTCGCGGTGTTGCCGGCTTTGTCGAGTTGCTCGGTGATCATGCGCCCATCGACCGTGCGCGCGCGCTCATAGCCGTTGGCGTCTTCGCGATTGGCGTTGACGCCGGCGGCGGCGGCCAGCCCCGCCATTGCGCCCATCGGGCCAAGGCTCGCGATCGTCAGCCTGATGGTCTTGTCGCCATTCTTGTAGACGCCTTCGGCGGACGCCGCGCCCATCGCAGAGGCCGTGCTGCTCTCGACAGAGTCGCGGACAAATCCGCCCGGCAAGGCTTGCGGCAGCAGCGCCTGCAATTTCGCCGGATCGATGGCGGCAGCGCCCTTGGCGTCGCCCGATTGTGCGGCCTCCATCTGCTTGGCCAATTTCTCCATCTCCGAAAGATTGACCGTGGCGCCGTTGGGCAATTTCACTTCGCCCTGGGCGCTGGGCGCCGGCACGCTTCCGCCGATGCCGGCAAACCCGCCCACGCCGCCGAACATCGTGCGCACGGCGCCCAACGCAACGCCGAAAACAATACCGAGCACGATCGCCACCACGATGGCGGAAATGAAATAGCCCACCCGCTTGTCGTTCGGCGTTTTCATCAGCACGGGCATGCCGAGATAAAGCAGAACCAGAGAATAAAGGCCGAGAAGGCCCAGCACGCCGAGCGGCGGAAAAATCTGGAACAGGCCGGCGAGATAACCGGCGGTCGAAGAATAAACCGCAAGCTTGTGGGCCTGGCCCATGTCCGCCTGCGAGCCAAAGCTCGGCGCCAGCGCGTTGAGGATCAGCGCAAATACGTAGACGCCGATCAGGGCGCCAAGCAATTGCGTCACCGCCATCGAGATGACCGCGGCAATCGGCAGGCGCACGGTGAAGCCGAACCCGCCCATGCCGAAAACCGTCCAGCCAATCGCCATAGCGATTGCCGCCGCAGCGGCGAGCGGAAGCAGGTAGCCCATGTATAGCTTGCCGACGTCGGCCTTTTCGCCGGCGATCTTGGCCCACTCGGCGCGCGGCGCCGTGATGATGTTCTTGGCCCGATCGATAAGACTAGGTGCGCCCGCTCCGCTCACATCCATGGACATGACCGCCTCCCTGCTTTCACCGTGGATCACTCTAGGCGTCAGCCAGCGGCAAACCAAGGTCTTTCCGTTAGGCCTGGAACGGATCGCGCATCAGAATCGTGTCTTCCCGCTCGGGACTTGTGGATAGCATCGTCACCGGCGCGCCGATCAATTCCTCTATCGCGCGGACATACTTCACGGCCTCGCCGGGAAGCTGTTTCCAGGATCGCGCGCCGCGCGTGGACCCTTCCCAGCCGGGGAAGGTTTCGTAGACTGGAACCACCGCCGCCTGATCTTCCGCGCCGGCGGGAAAATAATCGAACTTCTTTCCATTCAGCATGTAGCCGGTGCAGATTTTCAGTTCGGGAAAACCGTCGAACACATCCATTTTTGTCAACGCCACGCCGTCTATGCCGGAGATGGCGACGTTCTGTTTCACCAGCACGGAATCAAACCAACCGCAGCGGCGCGGCCGGCCTGTATTGGTGCCGAATTCATTGCCGGTCTTGCCGATGCGCTGACCAATTTCATCGTGCAGTTCGGTGGGAAACGGCCCTTCGCCCACGCGCGTCGTGTAGGCTTTTACCAAGCCCAGCACATAGCCGATCGCGCGCGGCCCCATGCCCGAGCCGGCTGAAGCCTGCCCCGCCACCGTGTTCGACGAGGTCACGTACGGGTAGGTGCCGTGGTCCACATCCAGCAGCGCGCCCTGCGCGCCCTCAAACAGAATCTTTTTGCCGTCGCGCCGCTTCTGATCCAGCACGCGCCACGCCGGCTGCGCGTACGCCAGAATCTGCGGGGCAAGACGCTGCAATTCCGCTTTCAGTCCTGCCTTGTCCACTTCCGGCAAGCCAAGTCCTGCGCGGAGCGGCGCGTGATGCGCGAGCAGGCGATCGATTTTCCAGTCGATCGAGGAAGGATTGGCAAGGTCCACAACGCGCAGCGCGCGCCGGCCGACTTTATCTTCATACGCCGGCCCGATGCCGCGCCCCGTGGTGCCGATTTTCGCTTGGCCCGATGCGGCGGCTTCGCGCCCCAGATCCAGATCGCGGTGCATCGGTAAAATCAGGCAAGCGTTATCGGCAAGGATCAGCCGCTCCGGCGATATCGCCACGCCCATAGCCGAAACGCGCGCGATTTCATCCAGCAGCGCCCACGGATCGACGACAACGCCATTGCCGATGACCGAGGTTTTGCCCTGCACCAGCCCCGAGGGCAGCAGCGCGAGTTTGTAGGTCTTGTCGCCCACGACGAGCGTGTGGCCGGCGTTGTGCCCGCCCTGAAACCGCACCACCACGTCGGCGCGGTGGCTCAGCCAGTCGACGATTTTACCTTTGCCCTCATCGCCCCATTGGGCGCCGACGACGACGACGGAATTAGGCATTGCACGCTCCGCCATTCGCAGAATCGAGCGCTTCCCCTCCCCCTCGTGGGGAGGGGTTAGGGGTGGGGGGAACCACGGATCGATTAAGCGCGCCGTCCTTTGGTTTCACCCCGTCGATCGGTCGTTCCCCCCACCCCATCCCTCCCCACGAGGGGGAGGGAGTGCGCAAGTTCCGCACGCGCACAGCTTTTCGCCGGGTTGAGCTGAAAACAATTTTCATCGAGATACGGCTGCTCCGCCTGCCCAGAGGAGTTCGCGGCCCTTCGACAGGCGCTCGGCGCACGAACTTTAGCCAGATTTTCGGGCGCGGTCGCGCCGTCAGTATTTGTATATCAATCGCAGTCCGGCGTTGTCGAGGCCCTGATTCCTGCCGTCGCCGATGATGTAGCCGTGGCTTAGATGTTCAAAACTGAACTGGCCTTCGACGTTCTCGCCGAATTCACGGCTCACCGCGAGCGCGAGCCGAAACAAATCCTTCGAACCCAGCAATAGATGAGAGTTGAGGTAATTATCGTAGGCCAGCGTGCCCTTCACGAGGCTCTTGGGCTCGTTCGTGTAGCCGTTGTGAATCACGTAGCCGACGGCCGGATCAAAATGCCATTTGTCGAGAAAGCGAAAATCCCACTGAAAGCCGAATCCGCCATAGGAGGTGTCGCCATTCGTGTTCAGCGTGGCGATCAGATAGGGCTGGGGTGAGAGCGCGTATTTGAAAAAGCCAGGCGCCGTGAAATTCACCTGCGCCTGCAAGTCGAGACCCGATTCCTTGTCGGAATTCTTGATGTCCGAAGCCGGCACGGAATGGACCAGCAAACCAAAAGTCGCCGATTCTATTTTAGCGTGCGCAGCCCCGCTCACAGCCCAGCAGACCAGCCCGGCGGCCAGCGCGGTAATATTCTTGTTCATGCGACCCCTCGCGTTTTCCGGCCGACCCTAGCGGCCTCCGCCCGCAAAGGCGAGAGCGGCTGGGGCCTAGAAATGCAGCGCCCGGGCGTATTTCACCTGCGGGGCCGCACGAACCTTGGTCAGGATCGCCTCCGGCACGTCCTGGTCCACGCCGACGATGGCGATGGCGTCCTCGCCGGCGGCCACGCGGCCGAGGTGGAAGTCGGCGATGTTGATCTGTGCATCGCCCAGCGCCTTGCCCAAGAGGCCGATGAAGCCGGGCTGGTCGTTGTTGTTGACGAAAAGCATCACGGGCGAGAACGGCGCCTCAAGCGCGATGCCCTTGACCTCGACGATTTTCGGATGCCCCGCCACCACGGCGCCGGCCAGCGTGCGCCAGCGCCCGCCGGTCTGCACTTTGATGCGGATGACGCTGTCATAGGTCGGCGAGGTTTCGCGCTTGCTTTCGGTGAAGGGCGTTCCCTTTTCCTTCAACACCGCCGGCGCCGAGACCATGTTCACGTCCGGCATGAGCGGGCGCATCAGGCCGGCCAGCGCCGCCGCGGTCAGCGGCTTGGTGTTGAGCCTGGCCACCTCTCCCTCATATTCGATCTCGATAGCCTCAAGCCCTTCGTCGGCAATCTGGCCCGCGAACACGCCCAGCTTTTCGGCCAGCGCCGCAAACGGCCGCAGCCGCGGCGCCTCTTCGGCGGAGATCGAGGGCATGTTAAGCGCGTTCGTCACCGCGCCGGTGAGCAGATAATCGGCCATCTGTTCGGCCACTTGCAGCGCTACGTTTTCCTGCGCTTCGTTGGTGCTGGCGCCGAGATGGGGCGTTGCGACAAAATTCGGCGCGCCGAACAGCGGATTTTCCTTCGCCGGCTCGGCTGCGAAAACGTCAAACCCCGCCGCAGCAACGTAGCCGCTGTCCAGCGCCTCGCGCAAGGCCGCCTCGTCCACCAGCCCGCCGCGCGCGGCGTTGATAACGATGACGCCCTTTTTCGTCTTCGCCAGATTTTCCTTCGACAAAATATTGCGCGTCTTGTCGGTCAGCGGCACGTGCAACGTAATGACATCGGCGCGGTGCAGCAGGTCTTCGAGTTCGACTTTCTCCACGCCGAGTTTCACCGCACGCTCGGGCGAGAGGAACGGATCGTAGGCGATCACTTTCATCTTTAGGCCCAGCCCGCGCTCGGCCACCAGGGCGCCGATGTTGCCGCAGCCGATGACGCCGAGCGTCTTGGCGTAAAGCTCCAGCCCCATGAAGCGGTTTTTTTCCCACTTGCCTGCCTGCGTGCTGGCGTCCGCCGCGCCGATCTGGCGGGCGGCGGCGAACATCAGTGCAATGGCGTGTTCGGCGGTGGTGATCGAATTGCCGAACGGCGTATTCATCACCACCACGCCCTTCGCCGTGGCGGCCGGGATGTCGATATTGTCGACGCCGATGCCGGCGCGCCCGACGACTTTCAGTTTTTTCGCCGCCGCGATGACATCTTTATCCGCCTTCGTAGCAGACCGAACCGCCAATCCATCGTAGTCGCCTATGATCTTGATGAGTTCGTCTTTCTTCAGGCCCGTGCGCACATCCACCTCGACGCCGCGATTTTTAAAGATCGCCACGGCGGCGGGAGAGAGTTCGTCGGAGATCAGGACTTTCGGCATATTAAATTCCTCCGCGCCATTTGCGGCGCTCCAGGCGGTACACAAAACAATCGTCGTCGCCGAAGAAACGGCGCTCGACGAATTCAAATCCGAGGCGCTTATAGAAGCGGTGCGCGTCCGTGTTCGAGGCCAACGGATCGATCACAATCGCGGTCACGTCCGGCGCTGCAAAACAGCGCGAAATCGCCAGCCGCATCATCTCGGTTCCGTAACCGCGATTGCGGTCCGCCGCCGAGCCAATCCAGATGTCGATAGCGCGGAGATGCTCGGCGCAATCGCCCCAGTAATGCGTGGGCTCGGCATGCGGATCGATGATCTGCATCGCGCCGATCGGCCGGCCGTCCAGTTCGGCAATGAAATGGGCCGAAACGTCCGAAGCGGCGGCGATCTCCTCGGCCCAGTCGATGCCCTCGAAGGCCGTTTCGGCCTCCGAGAAATCGTTCGTGGCTGCAATCACGTCGGGGTCCCTGTCCCAGCGCTGAAGCGTGGGAACATCGGCGAGCGTGGCGAGACGCAGGCGCATCTAAGCCGCCTTCGCCAGCCCCGAAACGCACGAGTCAAAGGCCCACTCGATCCAAGGGATCAGCGCCTCCACGTCTGATTTCTCGATCGTGGCGCCGCACCAGATGCGCAGGCCGGGCGGCGCCGAGCGATAGGAGGCCGCATCCAGCGCCACGCCTTCTTTCTCCAGAAGGCCGGCGAGGTTTTTCGCGAACGCCGCCTGTTCATCGTCGGCAAGGCCGGCTACGCGCGGATCGACGATCTTCAGGCACACGGAGGTGTTGGTGCGCGTTTCCGGCGCGGGCGCCAGAAAATCGGCCCACGGCGTTTTCGCCACCCAATCGGCCAGCACTTTGGCGTTCGCGTCAGCGCGCGCGATGAGCGCCGGCAGGCCGCCGATGGCCTCGCCCCATCTCAGCGCGTCGAGATAATCTTCCACCGCGAGCATCGAGGGCGTGTTTATCGTCGCGCCTTCAAACAGATCGGCGTCGAGCTTGCCGTTCTTGGTCATGCGGAAAATTTTCGGCAGCGGCCGGTCCGGCGTGAAACTTTCCAGCCGCGCCACGGCGCGCGGCGAAAGGATAATCATGCCGTGCGCGGCCTCCCCGCCCATCACCTTCTGCCAGGAGAAGGTGACAACGTCGCACTTATCCCACGCGATCGTCTGGGCGAAGACGGCGCTGGTCGCATCGTTGATCGTGATCCCTTCGCGGTCGGCCGGAATCCAGTCGAAATTCGGGATTTTCGCGCCCGACGTGGTGCCGTTCTGGGTGAAGATAATGTCGGCGTTTTTGCGCGCCTTGCTCAAATCCGGCAGCACGCCATAGGGCTTGCCGACATGAACGGCGCAATCGGCCAGCTTGAGCTGTTTCACCGCATCGGTGACCCATTCCTCGCCGAAGCTTTCCCAAGCGAACACGTCCACCGGGCGCGCGCCCAGCATGGACCACATCGCCATTTCCACCGCGCCCGTATCGGAGGCCGGCACGATGGCGATCCTGAAATCAGCCGGCACGCCGAGCATGGCGCGGGTGCGGTCAAGGGCTTCCTTGAGTTTGCCCTTGCCCATTTTTGAGCGGTGCGAGCGGCCAAGCGCTGCGCCCTCCAGATTCTGGAGGCGCCAGCCGGGACGTTTTTTGGTGGGGCCCGAGGAAAAGCGGGCGTCGGCCGGCTTTTGAGCCGGCTTGGTCAATGCGGTCACGATGTACTCCCATCCTTACAGATGGGTCGCCCGCCGTTGGGAGCGGGTGGCCCGCCCCGGCCAATGCCCGGATTTGCCGGCCAATGCAAGCGGGCCGGTCAGGCCCGCCCAAAAGCAACTGCCCCGCCATGTTTCCATGACGGGGCAGCAGCAGCACTCAGACTCAAATCATCAGAACTTCATGTTCAATGTCACGCCGTACTCACGCGGGCGGCCCGGCGTTCCCACGTCGTTGTACAGGTTGGGCACCAGGTAGCCGTTGATCCGGTAGTATTCGTTCAACAGATTGCTGGCCGACAATTGCACGTCCCACTTTCCACCCTTGTCGGTGTAGGTGAGCCGCGCATTCATGATGCCGTAGGACGGGATCAACACGCGGTTGGTGAAGTCGTTCGTGGTGTAAGCCTCGCTCTGCCAGCCGTAATCGGCCCGCGCATTCACACCAGCGCCCGACGGCAGCATCCAGTCGTAAGAAACACCGGCGCTGAACGACTGCTTCGGCGCGTATGCCAGCACCTGACCAACCTTGACGTTGGCCGTAACGCCCGGCGCCAGTTCTGTGATTTGCGCGTCGTTGTAGCCGTACGAGTAGTTGATGTTGAACGCTTCGGTGATGGCGAACTGGCCATCAATTTCGACGCCCTTCGTCACAGCGGACCCCGCGTTTCTCGTGACGTTGATTTTATTCACGTCCTGGGAAACCTGATAATCCTCGTAATTGCTGTAGAAGTACGTCGCATTGAACCGCATGCGGCCGTCAAGAAACTCCGAACGGACGCCGACTTCCTTGTTCTTCAGCTTTTCCGGCGTGAACGGGATCAGCACGATTGGAACAGTATTGGTCGGCGTGGCGCCGCCGCGGTTGAAGCCTTCGCTGTAGCTCGCGAAGGTCATGATGTCCGGCGTCCATTGATACTGAACGGAAGCCTTGGGCGCCGTGTTGGTAAAGGTGGCGTCGCGGATCGCGCCCACTGCGCCGGCCCCGTTGGTCGCGACGCTCGGGATCGGCTCGCAGCACTTGACCGGCAGCGCATACAACGGCGCGTAGTTCGTTGTGATGTTGTGGTCATGGTTGTAGCGCACGCCGAGAGTCGCAGACAGTTTGTCGGTGACCTTCAGCGTCCAATCCGCGAACACCGCCCAACCTTTGGTGTTGTTGTACTGGAGTGAGTTTACGTCGGCGTTGCCGGCGGCGCTGCCGCCAACCGGGCCGCCGGCGCTATCCGCAAACGTTGGATACGGCAGGCCAGTCAACGGATTGATGTGCGAAGTCAGCCATGCGATGGCCGCCGCGTTGTTCGCGGGGTTAACCGCCGCCTTAAGTTCGTTCTGGAACCAGTTCATGCGGTGGGCGCGGCGGTTATCGACGTAGCTGAACACGCCGGTCGTGCCGGTCACCCTGTCGCTGCTGAACAGCAACTGCCCTTCAATCGTGCCTTCGTCCTGCTCGTTGTAGTTCTTGCCTTCAAAGATGTTCCACTTGGTCGCGTCAAAGTCCGTGTAGTCGAAATTGCGAACCTTGCGGTAGCCGCCGAGAACCTTGGCCGCCCAATTGTCAGTGAACTGGTAGTTCATCTGCGCGGAAACGCCCCGGATGCGCGTGTACAGTGCGGGGCCCTGATAGGTGCTGGCCGTCTTGTAATCCTCGGAAGCGCCATAATTCCAGGTCTGCGGGATCGTCAGACCGATCTGGTTATACAGACAGGTCAAATCCGGCGCATTCTTGCCGGCGGGGTTTGTGGTGGCGCATGGGTTGGCGCCGGTTCCAACGCCGGTGCTAAGCGCCCAGGTCGTGATCGGATTGCCGTTGTTTTCGCTATCCTGCCACGACGGCGTGACCCGGAAGCTGAAATTGCTCGTCGGCTCCCAAAGGATGTCGCCTTCGGCGTAGAGGTCGTTCTGGCTGCCGAACGTCATCGGCACGGTGACGCTCTTCATGTAGCCGTCGCGAGTCAGCTTGGCGACCGTCCACTTGGTCTTCAAGGTTTCGCTCAGCGGGATATCGACGATCGCGGTGGTGTCAAAACGGTTATAGGAACCGGTCGCCAACTTAATGCGTGCGCCATAAGTGTCAGCCGGCTTTTTGGTGATGTACTGGATCGCGCCGCCCATCGTGTCCTTGCCGAACAGCGTGCCCTGCGGCCCGCGCAGAATTTCCACGCGCTCAACTTCGATGATGTTGCTCAGCGGGATGCCGAACGTTTCGGGGTGGGCGATGCCGTCATAATATACAGTGACGTTGCCGACGCCGCGGATGTTGAAGCCGCCTTCCTGGCGGGCGAAGAAGCCGTTGGACCCGTGGATCACCAAGTTCGGGATCATGCGGTTGAACGATTCTTGTGTCTCGATGCCGCGCGCCTGAATCTGCTCGCCGCTGATGACCGCGACGGAGACCGGAACGGTCTGCAAGGTTTCTTCCCGGCGGCGGGCCGTAACGACCACGTCGTCCGAGCGGGCGCTCGTTGTGGCGGTTTGGGCGCTGGCGGTGGTGGTGAAACCGGTAAGCAACGCCGCCGCAGCGACGCCGAAGCCGATTAATCTGTCATTCTGTTTGACCGTCATGATCCCCCCCTAGAGGTTGCTAACTCGGCGCGACCGTTTTTCAGGGCGATATCCCATGCATTTTTGGGACTCACCCCTGCCCGCCGCGCGGAAACATAAACGACTGGGCCAGTTTTTGAAATAGTTTTTGTTTAAAATCAGATGGTTGAGCTATATCTACAACACAAATCACAACATTAATGTTAACAATGACTTGCGCCCGGTTTGCCGCCTTTTTTCGCTATGGCGTGAGACTTTCCGCCTAAAAAAAATTTGTCAACCCCGGCCCGCGCACGCAGGCAGGCGGTTTGAAGCTTGTATAGGTCGAGTCTGCCCCGAAGGTCGCCAGCCCAGGTTGCCTTGTGCACAGCCAGGCACATTGCTCTCGCGGAGAGGTTGATTACCGCTGCAGTCCGAAATTCAGGCTGCTGATCTTGGGCAGTTCGGAAACCTTGATGATTTCAACGGACTCTTCCCTGGCCGGCGCGTCCAGTTCGAAGACGTGTATCTCGCCTGCCTCCTCGCCCTCCTCAACCAGAGTGACGAGCAGATCATCTTCCGCCGCCGGCGCGGCCAGTTTGGCGACGCCCCCGGTCACGGCCGGATCGAGTTCGCCCCGCAAATAGACGGCTGTCGCGGCGGTGAGGCGGACGCTGGAGAGCGTCTGGCGCGCCTTCACATGGCCGCCGCGTTTGGAGGCCTGGAAGCCGGACACTTCCGCAACGCCCAGCCGATCGCACCAATACGGCACGAGATCGGCGAACGAAGAGCCGGTCACCGGATCTTCCGGCAGACCCACGCCGGGCGCAAAAAACCGCGACACGAAATCATAGGGCTTGCCCTCGTCAGCCCGCGCCGTCACCGCCAGGCAGCCCGCGCGCGGGCCCCGCACCAGCCGCGCGATGGCGTCAAAGTCCGGCTTCAGATTGCGCACCGCATCCTCGGACGGCAGCACCACATTGGCGTATTCGCCAACGAATGCATCGACGAAATTCACCCCGCCCAGCGCGTGCGCCAATTGCTCCGGCGCATCCCACGCCATGCGCGGGCGTTTCGGCAGATCGAGCGTGAAGCCGCCAATCGCCTTGCGCACGACGAGCGGGCCGGAGGCGGTATCGAAGACCGCCATGTCGAGGCCTGGTTCGATCTCCGAAAGCAGCACGGCGCCGGCCGCCAAAGTGGCGTGGCCGCAGAGCGGCACCTCCGTCGTCGGCGTGAACCAGCGCAGTTCGTAATTGCCCTTCAGGCCGGTCGGGCGAAAAAACGCCGTCTCGGCGCAATTGTTTTCCGCGGCGATGGCCTGCATCAGGTCATCGCCCAGCCAATCGTCAACCGGCACCACGCCGGCGGTATTGCCGGCGAAGACCTGTTCGGCGAAAGCATCGACGAGCCAAAGGCGCATGCGGAATGTTGCTCCTGGGCCTATAGTAAACCGGCAAGCCGGCTCCCGCGCCAGCTTCTATTCCCGTATGGGGAAGAGATGACGCTGGGCGTAGATTCGATGAAGGTGATGCGGCTTTTTGCGCCGTTCTGGGCGCTGCTCGCCGCTTCTTTGTGTATTCACTGGGCCGAATGGATGACCCGGCCCGTTCTGTTCGGGGCGCTGGCCTTCGCCCCGCTCGCCGCGGCCGGCCTTGCTTATCTGGGGCGTGAGCGCTGGCGGCTTGAGCTTACGCCCGAAGCGCTGGTCCATCACACGCTCGGCCGAACCGAGAAGTTTGAATGGGCGCGGATGGGCCCGCTGATGATGAAACCGGCGCCGGTTTCTGACATGTTGTTCGTGCGCACATTCTGGTTCGCGTTTCCGCTGGATGGCGCCCGCAGCCTGGAAGAGCATGGCGCCAAACTGATCGGCCGGCGCCTGCTCTGTGTGTTTGGCGATCGCCCGCCGCAGGAGACAATCAAGGTCATCGAAGACTGGCGGGCGCTGCATGCTAGGACTTGATCACCCAGCCGTGGTTCAGCGGCGCATGGCCGGCGCCAAAGCCCTGCGCCGTCATGATTACGCCGCGCAAATAGGCCCGCGCCGCGACGACGGCGTCGCGCAGCTTCGCCCCGCGTGCGACGCCTGTCGCGATCGCGGAGGCAAGCGTGCAGCCGGTGCCGTGCGTGGCGCGCGTGTTGATGCGTTCGCTGGAGAACTCTTCGACGCCGGAAGCGCTGGCCAGCACATCGTTCAGCGTGGCGCCGTAAAGATGCCCGCCCTTCACCAGCGCTGCGCCGGCGCCAAGCTTCACCAGCGCTTCGGCCGCACGTTTCTGTTCTTCAAGGTTTCGCACGGGCATGCCCGTCAGCCTCTCGGCCTCCGGCGCGTTGGGCGTAACCAGAAAGGCCTGCGGCAGCAGGCTCCGTTTCAGCG
Organism: Caulobacterales bacterium; assembly: GCA_035549875.1. Classification (GTDB taxonomy): domain Bacteria; phylum Pseudomonadota; class Alphaproteobacteria; order Caulobacterales; family Aquidulcibacteraceae; genus JAKFWI01. Next base: position 10,535 of record DASZPV010000164.1, on the reverse strand, counting down.
CCTCCACCGCATCGTCTTCCAGCAGCGCGGCGCCGCCCTTGGCGATCATCACCGGGTCGAGCACAAGCGGAACGTAGCTGTGCTCAATCGCCTGCGCCACCACCTCAACCGTCTCTGCATCGCCCAGCATGCCGATCTTCAGCGCATCGGCGCCCAGATCGCCGAGCACTTTTTCGATCTGGTCGCGCACTACATCCGGCGGGATCGGGTGAATGCCGAAGACGCCGAGCGTGTTCTGGATCGTCACCGCGGTGATGGCCGTCATCGCGTAACCGCCGAGGGCGGTGATGGTTTTTATGTCGGCCTGGATGCCCGCGCCGCCGCCAGAATCCGAACCGGCGATGGCCAGAACGCGGCCTTTTTTTACATCAGACATCGGCCATCGCCCGCCATACTTTCAGCGCCTGCGCCGTTTCGGCCACGTCATGCACGCGCACCATGTCCGCGCCCGCCTGCGCGGCCAAAAGCGCGGCGGCGAGCGAGCCGCCGAGGCGCCTGTCCGCCGGCGCCTTATCCAGCCGGCCGATGAAGCTTTTGCGCGACGCGCCGAACAGCAATTTGCAGCCCGTCTCGGTTTTCATTTTTCCCAGCGCGCGCATCAGCGCAAAATTGTGCGCGCTGGTTTTGCCGAAGCCGATGCCGGGATCGATCCAGATTTTTTCGCGCGCAACACCAGCGGCCTCTGCTATCGCGGCGCGCGCCTTCAGATATTCCGTCACTTCCGTCACTACGTCATCATAGCGCGGATCATCCTGCATCGTGCGCGGCTCGCCCTTCATGTGCATCAGGATCACGTCGCCGCCGAGTTCTGCGGCGGTCGCCGGCGCATCGGGCGAGAAGGTCAGCGCCGTCACGTCGTTCCAGATAGCGGCGCCTGCCTCGAAGGCGGCGCGCGCCACATCCGGCTTCATCGTATCGATGGAGAGCGCCACATTGCTGCGCGCGCGGATGGCTTCGATGAGCGGCGCCGTGCGGGTGGTTTCCTCTTCGGCGCTTACCGCGTCTGCGCCCGGCCGGGTGGATTCGCCGCCCACATCGATAATGTCGGCGCCGGCCTGCGCCATCGCCAGCGCATGGGCCAGCGCTGCATCGGCGTCCACCCATTTGCCGCCATCGGAAAACGAATCCGGCGTGAGGTTGAGCACGCCCATGACATAGGGCCCGCCGGAAATGCGCGGAAGCGAAAGCATGAGGCGCGTTTAGCGGACTTGTCGCGCGCCGTCACCCAAACTCAACGCGGCGCGGGCGCAGAGCCATCAGGCGCTTTCGGCAAGGTCTCGTGCGTGGCGCCGAGTTCGCCGGTGGCGGGCGGGCGCTTTTCCGGGGGCGGCTCGGGCGCGGCCTGCGCAATCCATCCGGCGATCCTGGCCGAGGCGCTCCGCGCCGCTGTTTCCAGCGCCGCGGCGGCAATACGCGCCGAGCGGTCGGAGAGCGGCGCAGTTTCGTCAAATTCCATGGAGCTGATCAATTGCCGCGTGCGCGCGTCGAACAATTTGACGGTGGTGCGGAACACGGCCTGCAATCCGTGATCCTCATCGATTTCAAACGCCGCCACATCCCAGTGCAATTCGACATTGGCCGAGCCGTCGCCTGAGCGGATCGCCCCGCGCACGCCGCCCTGGCGGTCGATCGTATCCACAAGCAGGGTCTGCAACAGATCGGTGTTGCGCTCTTCCCAGTTCGCGCCCTCGACGTAGGCCAGCGCGCCATCCTTGCGCCAGGGAATGTCGCGGCCGGCAAGCGCGCGCGTGGCGGTCGGTTCGGCCACCGCGACGACGATGTTTTTCAACACGCCCCTGCCTTCAGCGTTCGCCCCGCGCGGCGCTGCTTCCAGCGAGTAGACGGTCGGCGCCGGCGCGGGCTTTGGCAAAAGGCCGATGCTGCACCCGCAGGCCATGAGAACAGCGGGCGTGAGAAGCAGAGGACGAAGCAAGGTCACGGGCGCACCTTTATGGTCGGACGGGCGGGGTTGCCCCCGATGAGGCTGGTCTGGCCGGTCTCCACGCGATTGGCCAATTCCTCAAGCGAAACGGCGACGCGGCGCAGATCGCGCGCGGCGGTGGAGATGTCGGGCAGGGTCTGGTTCGCCGCAACGTCTGCGGCAAGCGTGGCCGAGGCGGTAAAGCCGCGGGCGTTTTCGGCCGCATCGGCGACGGCGGTGGCGGCGCGGTTGGCTTCGCTGAGCGTGATGGAGAGTTTCGAGTTTGTCTCATCGGAGAGCTTGCGCACCGAAACGGCCGCATCGCGCAACGCGGCGGCAGCTTCGGCCGAGCGTTTCAGCGCGCCGTCATTGGCCGCCAGCGTGTTGGTGGCGGATTCCAGATTTTTCAGCGTGCGCGTGACGCTGGCGATATTTTCAGGCGTCAGGACCAGTTGGATCGAGGCGAGGGTCTCGTTGGCCTGCTGGGCGATATCCTTGCCGGCGGCGACAAGATCGTCCAGCGCGCCCTTCTTGGCGACGATGCGCGGAGGAATGCCGCCCTTCTTGCGCAACAGCGGATCTTTCGGATCGCCAGCGCTGAGCTGAATCAGGTTGACGCCGGTTAGGCCCATCGATTCAAGCCGCGCCTCGGAAGACTGGCGCACGGGTGTTACGCCATCGACGCGAATCCGCGCCACCACTTTGCTCTGGTCGGTCTTGTCCAGCGCCAGTTCGGTGATCTCACCGACCTTGATGCCATTGAAGCGCACCTCGCCGCCTTTTTGCAGGCCGCGCACCGGCCCGTCGAAGACGATGTCATAAGTTGCGAAATCGGCGTTGAACTGCGCCCGCGCCAGCCAAAGCGAAAACAGCATCGCCAGCACCACGAACCCCAGCGTGAAGGCGCCCACCAGCACATAATGCGCGCGCGTTTCCATGACGATTAAGCTCCCGCTCCCTGTTGCTTGCCCGCCGCATGGCCGGCCTGCGCCGCTCGCCCGCGTGGTCCCGAAAAGTATTCCTTCACCCAGCCGCGCGCTTTTTGGCGCACTTCGGCGATCGGCCCGAGGGCTTCGACTTTGCCTTCGTAGAGCACCATCACCCGGTCGGTGATCGCTTCCAGCGTATCGAGATCGTGCGTGACGAGGAACACGGTAAGGCCCAGCGCGTCGCTCAATTGCTTGATCAATTCGTCGAAATGCGCGGCCGAGACGGGATCGAGACCCGCGGTCGGTTCGTCGAGAAACAGAAGCTCCGGATCGAGCGCGATGGCGCGGGCGAGCGCGGCGCGTTTGCGCATGCCGCCCGAGATTTGCGAGGGCCGCTTATGGAATGAGCTGGGGTCAAGCCCGACAAGCATCAGCTTGAGACTGGACAGTTCTTCGATCAATTCCGCCGAAAGCTTGGTGTGCTCGTGCATCGGCACGGCGACGTTTTCCAGCAGCGTAAGCGTGGAAAACAGCGCGCCTTCCTGGAACATCACGCCCCAGCGGCGTTCGTAAACGTCGCGCTGATCTTCCGGCATCGCCAGAATGTTCTGGCCGAACACGTTGATTTCGCCCGCCGTGGGCTGATCCAGGCCGATGATTTCGCGCAGCAGGACGGATTTTCCGGTGCCCGAAGGGCCGACGACGCCGACGATTTCGCCGCGTAGAATATCGAAATCGAGACCGTTATGGACGATCTGTTCGCCGAAGTGCGTGACGAGGCCACGCGCGGAAATCACCATGTCTTCTTCCGCGTTCACCAGTCCAGCTCCATGAACCAGAGAGCGAAGATCGCATCGACGACGATGACAAGGAAGATCGCCTGCACCACCGAAGATGTCGTCTCCTTGCCAAGGGAAGCCACATCGCCGCCGACATTTAGGCCGTGACGGCACGCCACCACCGCGAGAATGACGGCGAAAACCGGCGCCTTGATCATGCCGACCCAGAAATGGCGCACCGGCACATTTTCCTGGATGCGGTTGAGAAACAGCACCGGGCTGATGTTCAGCGCCAACTGACACACCAGCATGCCGCCGATGAGGCCGGCAATCACAGCCACGAAAGTAAGCACCGGCGTCATGAACAGCATCGCCAGAACGCGCGGCGCCACCAGCGCTTCCATCGGGTCAACGCCCAGCACGCGCAGCGCATCGATTTCCTGGCGCATCTTCATCGCGCCGAGTTCGGCGGTGAAGGCGCTGTTGGTGCGGCCGGCCAACAGTACGGCGGTGATCACCACGGCAAATTCCCGCAGCATGGAAAACGCCACCAGTTCGACGGTGAAGATCGTGGCGCCAAAATCCTGCAGCACGCGCGCGCCGAGAAACGCCACCACGGCGCCGATGAAAAACGAAAGCAGCGCGATGATCGCCAGCGCGTTGAGGCCCGCCACTTCCATCGTGTGGAACAGGGCGGCCCAGCGCATCCGGCCTCGTTGCTGTTCACCGCGCTCTAAGCCAACAAGCCGGAGCAAGAGATGGAGGATCAGTTTGGCGATCGTGGTCAAGGTGGCGCCGAGAAACGAAAGGTTGGCGAGGCCTTCGTCCATCGCATCGTGGATCGCGTGGCCCGTGCGCGCGAGCATGGCGATAAAGCCATGGGGATGGGGCTCTCGCGTCGGGCAGGACTGGATCGCGGCGCGCTCGGTCTGGAGCAGGCGGCGAACCTTGTCGTTATCGCCAATCAGGTCGAGGGGCGTCTCGGTGTTTTCAAACGAAGCGCCGCGCACGGTGCGGTCAATCAGATAGGCGCCAGCGACATCGACATGGCCAATCTCGCCAATATCGACCGACACGCCCGGCCCCAGGTCGCGGCTCAGCGCGCGCAATTCGGCGTCCACCGGGCCGACGGTCCATACGGTCCAGTCGCCGCGCAGTTTCAGCACGCGCGCCGCCGGCGTTCCGGAAAGGTCGAAGGCGGCGCTTCTCGCCGTCATCGGGCTGGTCCCCAAAGGGCCTTTTCACAAGGCCCGCGCAAAATCACGCCTAGCAGAAAACAGCGTTGCGAGAACACTGTTCCCCCGTCGGGCAATAAGAACAGGGTAAACGCCGGTCAAAGCCTCAACCTGTTCATGGTGATGATTAGCCCAGTTCAGTTAACAGGTCGCTCTGAGGGGGGAGTATTCATTTCTCTTGGGCGCAAGACCGATACCTCACCAAGGGCGATTCATGCCCACGCCGCTTCGGTGTGGCGAACCCCTTTCGCACGAACCTAATGTCCCGAAATGTGCAGAGAAATTTCAACCCAAACGCGCGGTTTGCGGCTGTTTTCCGTGGCGGCTCAGTCATAATCCCGATACAAAATCCCCCCTGTCAGGGAGCTGGGCGCAATATGGGTTTGCGCGTTCTGATCGCGGACGATCATGAATTGTTTCGCGATGGCCTGAAAAGCCTCGTCGAAGACGGCCTCAACGCGGACGAGGTTCGCCAGGCCGGTTCTCTGGACGAGGCGCTCGATATGCTGGCGGAAAAAGCCGCCCCTGACCTTCTGATTCTCGATCTGCGCATGCCGGGCGTTTCCGGCGCCGAAGCCTTCGCCGCCCTGCGCGACGCCCTGCCGGCCACGAAAGTGGTCGTGATGTCGGCCTCCGAGGACCGGGAGGATATTATCTCCGCGCTCGCCGGCGGCGTGCATGGCTATATTCCGAAATCGCTGTCGGCCTCGCAGATCGAAGCGGCGCTGAGGGATGTGCTTGGGGGCCGGATTTATGCGCCCGCCGCGCTTGGCCAGCGCGCCGCGCCGGCGCAAGAGGCCCGTCCCATGCCCACTTCAGTGGAAGGCCTCACCGTCCGCCAGCGCGATGTGCTGGGCCAGTTGATGAAGGGCCAGTCCAGCAAGGAAATCGCCCGTGCGCTTACAATCGCCGAGGGCACGGTGAAAATTCATCTCGCCGCCATCTACCGCGCCGTCGGCGTGCGCACGCGCGCCGAGGCGATCGCCAAACTCAGCGCGCGGGGCAATTAGCCGGGCGCGTGGGCGGCATGCAGCGCCGCCTGCGCGATCAATTGATCTTCGGGGATCGGTTTGACCATCCAGGGCGCGCCGGCCTGCTCAAGCCGCGCCAGCGTGCCGGCGTCGGTGGCGCCGGTGACGATTATGGCGGGGGTGGCATCGGCCCCGGCGAGCGCGGCTTGGGCCTGTATGTGCAAAGCCGGATCGGCGATCACCAAATCGAAACGCGCGCCGCCGCGCTTGGCTTCGACATAACGGTCGGCAAACCCAAATCCCGTCGCCACGCCGCCGGCGTCTTCAATCACACGCAGCATGGCGCCAAGGGAATCGGGCTCATCGTCCAGCACCGCAACGCGGACGCCTTTCAAATCGCGCGGCGCTGACTGCGCCCGCGGCGGCGCGCCCGCGGCGTTGGACGCAAGGTCCGCCAATATCCAGAACCGCGTGCCCTTGCCGAGCTGCGAGGAGACCTGCACCTCGGCGCCGAGCAGGCTGGCCAGCCGCGAAGCGATCGAAAGGCCGAGGCCAAGGCCTTCCTTGGCCGCCGCGTTCGCGCGTTCGAGGCGCACGAATTCACCAAACATGAGCACCAGCTTTTCCTCCGGAATCCCCGGCCCCTCATCATGCACCTCGATGCGCGCCCGCCCGCCCACGCGGCGCACGCCAAGCAGAATGCGCCCGCCGGGGGCGTATTTTATCGCGTTGGTAAGCAGGTTGCGCAAAATCGACAGCATCAATTCCGGATCGGTCATGATCCGCAGAGACGTGGGCATGATCAGCAGCCGCACCCGTTCGCGTTCTGCATCGTTGCTCAATTCACTTTCCAGAGAAGTGAAGATGTCGGCGAGGGCCACATCGGTAATTTGCGGCTTGAGCACGCCGGCCTCGATACGGGCCAGATCAAGCAGACCGGAGAACATCCGCGTCAGGGATTCGGCCGCTCTCTCCATATTGAGGAGGATTTCCTTCGTTTTAGGCGTTTCTGCGCGCCGCTTCAGCGAAGCCAGGTAGAGGGTAATCGCGTGCAACGGCTGGCGCATATCGTGGCTGGCCATGGCCAGGAACCGCGTCTTGGCCGCGTCGGCCTCCTCGGCGCGTTGTTTCGACGCCAGCGCTTCGGCGTTTGCGCGCGCCAGGTCCTCGCCGACTCTCCTGAGCACGCCGGCTTCTCTCCACAGCACCCAACCGCCCACCAAAGCGGAGACCATTGTCACGCCGATGAGGCTGGAGATCAGCGTGTCGATAAGCTTGCGGCTGGCAATGACGGTATTTCTGGTTTCGATCGTTTTTGCCAACGCCCGGCCGCGCAGATCGCTGGCGGCGGCCCGCAAACCATCCACGCTCCCCTTTCCTTCATCGGCGTGCAATGCGGCCACCGCCAGGCGCGTCTTGCCGGCGCGCACGAGTTCGACATTCTTGCTGATGATCGCCAGCGCGGCGGCCTTTTTCCGGGCGACCGCGTCCACCGCCGCCTCGATTGCCGGATCGGAAAACCCGGCCGCCTTTTGCGCCTTGATTGAAGCGCGAAGCGCGTTCTCGGCGTCGCGCGAGGAGGCTTGGCCTTGCGCGAAGGGCTCAAGATATTCGGCGCGCCCGGTCAGCGCGTAACCGCGCTGGCCGGTCTCAGCATCGATGACGCCCAGCACGAGCGCGTCGGTTCTAGAGACGATTTGCGCGAAGGAAAGGCTTTGTGCGTTGGCTTGCGCCGAATTGCGCCGCACCATGACAAGCGCCGCCAACAAAACCAACAGGGCGATCAGGGCGCATGCCAGCGTTGCCGCCAGTCCCATGCGGCCTCGTCTGTCGGCGGCGGCGATACGATTGGGCATGAATCGGCATACTAGGCCTGCCCTGGCGTGCACCTCAACCGGTGCGGGCAGCCAACCAGTTCTCAATGTCCAAAGGCTTCACAGGCTTACTGAGGAAGTGGAAACCGGCCTCGCGCGCCTTTTCTACGGCGTTGCCCCGCAGCGAGCCGCTAATAACCAACACCGGCGCTGAAACGCCGGCGGCGCGCAGCGCATGTGCTTCATCAACGCCGTTCACGCCTTCGCCCAGGTCGAAATCGGTGATCACCGCAATCACCACATCCACGTCGGCGCCAAGTTGAGCGAGCGCGTCGCCCGCTCTGGCGGCGCTTACCGCACGGAAGTTCCAGTCCGCCAAAAGCAGGCTCAAGGCCTCCCTCAGGCGCGGATCGTCCTCAAGGACTACGATCACATTTCCCTGCGCTTCCATGGCGTTTTGATTGTGAACGCCATTGCGCCGTTACGCGATCAGCCGACCGGCATATGCCGAACGACTTAGAGTGAATGGCCCGGCGGCCTCGGCCGTCAACTCTGGCTTGTGGGTGATTCCTTTTCCCTTTCTGGGCGCGCACAATAGAGGCTGAGGATAGAACATGCCGAACCAGCGTGATGCAGAACAGCGCCGCCGGGCTTTGGTCGTTGACGACCACCCGACGAACCGCAAACTGATGCAGGCCATTGTCGAGGAAATGGGTTGGCGCTGCGTGGCTGCCGAAAGCGGCGCCGATGCGCTGGCGGCGTGCCGCGGCGGCGATCGCTTCGATCTGATCCTGATGGATTATCGCATGCCGGGCATGGACGGCTGCGAAACCACGATTGCGATCCGGGCGCTGGGCGGATGGGCCGCGCACGTACCGGTCATCGGCATCACCGCAGAAGACAGCCGGGCCGCGCGCGGCAAGTGCCTTGCCGCCGGCATGCTGGTCTGCATCAGCAAACCAATCCAACCACTGGCTATAACGGCGCTGATGCGCCGCGCGCTGGCGCCGCGCCAGCCTGACGCGCCGCTAAAAAGGCTGGCGGTCGGCTGACGGAGGAGGCTCCGGGGCCAAATACAGCCTCCACGGAACCCGCTGAGGTCTCGCGCATCCTTGCTTGCATGCAACACAACTGGATCGCCGCCCTCCGCTATGGCGCAACGCGCCTGGAACTTTCCCTGCTTGCCGTCGCCGTGTTCTCGGCGCTGATCGCCGTCGCGCTGGGCGTGCACTACGGCACGGTGAGCTAGAGATCGACTTGCTCTCGCTCAGCCAAAACTAGGCGACGCGCCGGGCCAGAAACACGCCGACGAGCATGAAGGCGATTCCCGCGGCGCGCTGGGCGGTGATCGCCGAACGCACTGCGCCAAACAGACCGAAATGATCAATCGCCGTAGCGGCGACAATCTGGCCGAGCAGCACAAAGAAGACCGCATTGCCGACGCCGATACGCGGCGCCGCCCAAGTGACGGAGAGTGCATAAAACGCGACGAGAAGCCCGCCCGCGTAGAAGACGGGCGGCGCCCCAAAAGGCGCTTTCGGAAGGCCGTTGATCGCCAATAAGGCGCCGCTCGCTACGCCGCCAACTACGAACAAAATAAATGTCGCCGCCCAAGGGTTGCCGACGCGCATGCCCAGCCCGGAATTGAGCGCGGCCATGATCGGAATGCCGACTCCAGCGAAGGTCATAAGCACCGCGAAGCCAAGTTGCGACGAAGGCATGCCCATACGGATGTTCCTTTCCCGGTGAGGATTGACTAAGTCCCTAGCCGGAGAAACCGCGCATGGCCAATCTTACGGACCGCGCCGCGACGCGCCGGGTGCTGACGGCCAGCCTCGTAGGCACTTCGGTCGAGTTCTACGACTTCTATATCTACGCCACCGCCGCCGCGCTGGTGTTCGGGCCGCAATTCTTCCCTGCCAGTTCGCCCTCCGCGCAGCTCATGCAAAGCTACGCCACATTCGCGCTGGCGTTCATCGCGCGGCCCATTGGCGCCGCCTTCTTCGGCCATTTCGGCGACCGGATCGGGCGCAAATCCACACTGGTGGCTTCGCTGCTGCTGATGGGCGCCTCCACCATGGCGATCGCATTCCTGCCGACTTACGCGCAGGCCGGATGGATCGCGCCGTTTCTGCTGTGCGTGCTGCGGTTCGGCCAAGGCTTTGGCCTGGGCGGCGAATGGGGCGGCGCGGCGCTGCTGGCGGTCGAGAACGCCCCGCCCGGCTGGCGCGCCCGGTTCGGCATGTTTCCGCAATTGGGCGCGCCTGTTGGATTCATCGTGGCCAATGGCTTCTTCCTGCTGCTCGGCCTCTTGCTCACGCCGGCGCAATTCCAGCACTGGGGCTGGCGCGTTCCGTTCCTCGCCAGCGCGCTGCTGGTCGGCATTGGCCTCTGGGTGCGGCTGAAACTTACGGAGACGCCGGCGTTCAAGGAAGCGTTGGCGCACGCCCCGCCGGCCGCGGTTCCGCTCGGTGAAGTGCTGCGCACGCACTGGAAGCAAGTGCTCGGCGGCACGTTCGGCGTGATTGCGTGTTTTGCTATCTATTACATCTCGACGGCGTTCGCGCTCGGCTATGGCGTCGGCAAGCTGGGCTATGCGCGCGAGGCGTTTCTCGGCGTGCAGCTTATTGCGATTTTATTCATGGCGGGCGGGATCGTATGGGCCGGCTACTGGGCTGACGCGAGCACGCCGCGCAACGTGCTGATGTGGGGCTGCGCGCTGGCGATCGGCGCGGGATTTCTGCTGGCGCCGCTGCTCGGCGGCGGATCGCTGTTGCTGGTCGGCGTGTTTCTGTCCATGGCGCTTTTGCTGATGGGATTTGTCTACGGCCCGCTCGGCGCTTGGCTGCCGGGCCTGTTTCCCGCGCGCGTGCGCTATACCGGCGC
>DASZPV010000163.1:0-63258 GCA_035549875.1 Caulobacterales bacterium | reverse complement strand
GAAAACATCGAAGACCTCGCCAAGAAATACGAAGATTCCATCTAAGGCATTTGTGTCATGCGCCACGGCGTCGCCCAGAAAAAGCTCAACCGCACGGCCGCTCACCGTGAGGCGATGTTCGCCAACATGGCGGCGTCATTGATCAAGCACGAGCAGATCGTCACTACCCTGCCGAAGGCCAAGGCGTTGCGCCCGGTCGTCGAAAAGCTGGTCACCCTCGCCAAGCGGGGCGATCTCGCCGCAAGGCGTCTGGTGATCTCGCGCATGGGCGATGAAACCCAGGCCAAGAAATTGTTCGACGTTCTGGCGCCGCGCTACAAGGCGCGCGCCGGCGGCTATACGCGCGTACTGAAAGCGGGCTTCCGCCAAGGCGATAATGCGCCGGTGGCCGTCATCGAATTCGTCGATCGCGACGAGAACGCCAAGGGCCTGGATAGCGGCCCAGTGCAGGAACGCTCAGACTCGGGCGAATAGGCTGCGCGCGCCAAACGATTTGAAAACGCCGGCGATGTCGCCGGCGTTTTTGTTTGTCATCGGCCTGCGCTAGAAGCGCTTCACGGAGGCCCCGCCGATGACCGCCAAACGCCCCACGCTTGCGTCCGCCCTCAGTTACCGTGATCCAAAGGCCGCGCTGGGGTTTCTGGAAAAGGCTTTCGGCTTTCAGCCGCTGATGATCATCAAGGACGACAAGGGCCAAATCGTCCATTCCGAAATGACGCTTGGCGACGGCCTGATCATGGTTGGCGGCGAATGGGATGGCGAGCACAAGAGCCCGCTTTCGCTTGGCGGCCAGAACAGCCAGACCATCCACGTCCACATCACCGACGATATCGACGCCCACTGCGCCCACGCCATGGCCGCCGGGGCTGAGATCATCATGGAGCCGGCGGACCAGTTCTACGGCGACCGCGCCTACCGCGCCTGCGATCCGGAAGGGCATATCTGGAGCTTCGCGCAGACCAAAAAGGTGATGTCGCCCAGTGAATGGGACAAAGCCGGCGGCGGGCTAAAGACCTGGGTGCGCCCCGGCAGCGTGTATGACGTCGCCTGAGTCTAAAATCTCTGTAAGCCTTGTTTCCGCCATCGCCGGGGCGAAGTAACGGGCTTCGGCTAGCGGTGAGAAATTCCATGCGCTCCTCTTGGCTCGCGCCCCTCCTTTTGACCCTTGGATTTGCGGTTTGCGTGCAGGCGGCGCCCGCCCAGGCGCCCGCGCGCGTCACGCCCGGCTCCAAGGGCGAGATGCAGTTGTCGTTTAAGGCGGTGGTCGCGAAGGCCTCGCCTGCGGTTGTCAGCGTCTTCGCCACGCGCGTGGTCCGCGAGATGGCGATCGATCCGCGCCTGGCGCAGTTCGGCCTGATGATGGGCGTGCCGCAAGACCGCGTGCAGGGCTCGCTAGGCTCTGGCGTGATCGTCGGCGCAGACGGGGTGATCGTAACCAATCACCACGTCGTCGAAAAAGCCCAGGAGATGAAGATCGTCATGTCCGACCGGCGCGAGTTCGAGGCCAAGCTCGTGCTCGACGATCCGAAGTCCGACCTTGCCGTGCTGCGCATCGACACGAAAGGCGAAAAGCTTCCCGTGCTGCCCTTCGCCGACACCCACGCGCTGGAGGTGGGCGATCTGGTGCTCGCCATCGGCAACCCGTTTGGTCTCAGCCAGACGGTAACCAACGGCATCATCTCCGCTGTCGGCCGCACTGGCATCGGCGAGGGCTATTCCTCCTTTATTCAGACTGACGCCGCGATCAACGAAGGCAATTCCGGGGGCGCGCTGGTCGATATGAACGGCGCCCTCGCCGGGATCAATACGATGATCCTGTCGCCGGACAGCGGGCATGGCTCGGCCGGCATTGGCTTTGCCATCCCCGCGGAAATGGTTCGCAGCGTCGTGGATTCTGCGCTCAAAGGCGGCGGCAAGATCGTCCGCCCGTGGCTCGGCGTAAAAGGCCAGCCTGTGAACCAGCAGACCGCCAAGGCGCTCGGCATGGCGAGCCCAAAGGGCATGATGATCTCGGAAATCTATCCCAACAGCCCGGCGGCGAAGGCCGGACTGGTCAAGGGCGATGTGGTGCTGGCGGTCAACGGCACTGAGGTCTTCGATGAGGGCGGCGTACGCTACCAGGCGGCCACCTTGCGCCCCGGCGCGCCGCTGATCATCGACGTCATCAAGGGCAATGCGCGCCGGCAAGTCACGACCCGCGCGGAAGCCCCGCCGCGCGACCCCGCACCGGATATGCGCACGCTGCAAGGCGCGATCCCCCTGGCGGGCACGCAGGTGGCCAATCTTTCGCCTGCCGAAGCCGAGGAAGTCGGCTTCGATACGTTTGTCAGCGGCGTTTACATCAAGGCGATGCAGCCCTCGGGAGTCGCTGCGCGCCTCGGGCTGCGGCCCGGCGACATTATCCGTGATGTCAACGGCAAGCCCGTGCGCACCAGCGCCGAACTTGACGCGGCGCTGCGCTTGCCGTCGCAGCACTGGGTCGTGGGCGTCGAGCGCGCCGGCCAGCGGCTGGAATTGCAGATCTGATCTGACCGCCGGGCCCGGACGCGCCGCCTGGGCTCTGCTAGGCTCTCCACAATGAGCGACCTGTTCGAAGCCGCGGGCCTGGAAGACGACGTTCCCCGTCCCCTTGCGGATCGCTTGCGGCCGAAGACGCTGGAAGAGGTCGTCGGCCAGGAACACCTCCTGGGTCCGGAAGCGCCGATCGGGCGCATGATCGCGGGCAAGCGGCTAGGGTCGATGATCCTCTGGGGGCCGCCAGGCGTCGGCAAGACCACGATCGCGCGCCTGCTCGCGCGCGAGGCGAGCCTGGACTTTCAGCAGATATCGGCGGTGTTTTCCGGCGTGGCCGATTTGCGCAAAGTGTTTGAAGCGGCGCGAACGCGGCGGGGCGCCGGCAAAGGCACGCTGCTGTTCGTCGATGAAATCCACCGCTTCAACCGCGCCCAGCAGGATGGTTTTCTGCCTTATGTCGAAGAAGGCATCGTCACGCTTGTTGGCGCGACGACGGAAAATCCCTCGTTCGAGATCAATGGCGCGCTGCTGTCGCGCGCGCAGGTTTTCGTTCTGAAGCGCCTCACGCCTGAAGGGCTGGATGCTTTGCTCACGCGCGCTGAGGCGTTGACGGGAGAAAAACTGCCGCTGACCGCAGAGGCGCGCGCAGCGCTGTGCGGCATGGCCGATGGCGACGGCCGTTACGTGCTGACGCTCGCGGAAGAATTGTTCGCGCTTGGCGCGAAAAAGCCGCTCGACGTGAAGGCGCTTGCGGCAAGCCTGCAAAAGCGCGCGCCGATCTACGACAAGGATCGAGAGGAGCACTACAATCTTGTCTCCGCGCTACACAAATCCATTCGCGGTTCGGATCCGGATGCGGCGCTGTATTGGCTCGCGCGCATGCTGGCTGGCGGCGAGGATCCGCTTTTCATCGCGCGCCGCCTGGTGCGTGCGGCGGCGGAGGATGTGGGGCTGGCCGATCCGACGGCGTTAATGATCGCCAATGCGGCGAAAGACGCGGTGCATTTCCTGGGGCAGCCGGAAGGTGAGCTGCACCTTGCTCAAGCCGTATTGCATCTTGCGACAGCGCCAAAATCGAACGCGGCGTATGCCGCATGGGGCGCGGCGCGGCGGGCCGCTCAGGAATTCAGCAACCTTATGCCGCCAAAGCATATTCTCAACGCGCCAACCGATTTGATGAAGGATTTGGGGTATGGTCGCGGCTATGAATATGACCACGCGACGGAGGAAGCATTCTCTGGTCAGGACTATTTTCCCGACGACATGGAGCGGCAAACCTTCTATCAGCCTACCGCGCGCGGGCGCGAAGCCCCGATCAAGGAACGGCTCGAACGCTGGGCGGACATAAGAGCCACACGCAAGAGCGCAAAGCCAAAGACGAAATAATGACCGAGCGTAAACCAAGACCGACCCTGAAGCTGGCGATCCCGCGCGACGATATCCGTGCGCCGGAGCAAAAGCGCGTCCGCCTGGATCGTCCGTCCACGGAGCGTGAGCGCGTTTTCGCCGATCCGCCCGCGCCGGTTTTGTCGGCGGCGGACGAAGCGCTGGTGAAGAGTCTGCTCATTCACGAGGACGAGCATGTTCTGGCGTTCAACAAGCCGGTCGGCATGTCGGTGCAGGGCGGCTCTGGAATAGACAAGAGCCTCGACGATCTGATCGTCGCCTTCAGCAAATCGAACGGCAAAAAGCCCAAGCTCGTGCATCGCCTCGATCGCGACACGAGCGGCGTGATCGTCGTCGCGCGCAGCCAGCCGGCGGCGGCGGCGCTTTCCAAGGCGTTCGCGGGACGCGAGGCGATCAAGACCTATCTCGCCGTCGTCTGCGGCGGCCCGCCGAAGCCGGAGGCCGCCGCCATCAGCATCCCGCTGAAGAAGATGGCGCGCAACGGCATCGACATGGTCCGCGCCGCGCGCGATGGCGATAACGGCGTGCTGAATGCCAAGACCCGCTATCGCACGCTGGCTAAAGCCAAAGAGGTCGCGCTGGTGGCGTTGCAGCCGGAAACCGGACGCCTGCACCAATTGCGCGCGCACATGTCGATGATCGACAATCCAATTGCTGGCGATGGCAAGTACGGCGGCCTGTTCGCCATCGGCGCGGTGGAAATTCCCACCATGATGCTGCACGCGTTTTCGCTTAGCCTGCCACATCCGGCTGGCGGCATGCTGAACGTCAGCGCGTTGCCGCCGCCGGCGTTTGCGCAAACCGCCGCGGCGCTGGGGCTAGACTTGTCCGCCCCGCTCGCCGCGCTTGCGGGAGCGCGCTAGAGCCGGCCATGAACGCCGTATATTCATTGCCGGTGACAAAGGAGGATGGCGAAGTCCGCCTCGATCGCTGGCTGCGCCGGCGGTTTCCGCATCTGGGCCAGGGGCAGGTCGAGAAACTCATCCGCACGGGCCAGGTGCGCGTCGATGGCGCGCGCGCGAAGGCTAGCGATCGCGTCACGGAAGGCCAGCAGGTCCGCATTCCGCCGTTTCCGACGGCCGAGAAGCGCAGTGAAGGTCAATCCGATCTGTCTGAGAAGGATGAGGCGTTCGTCCGTTCGCTGGTGATTTATCGCGACGATGATCTCATCGCGATCAACAAGCCGCACGGCCTTGCTGTTCAGGGCGGTACGAAGACGGTGCGCCACCTCGACGGCCTGCTGGACGGTCTGCGGTTCGACGCGGAAGATAAGCCCAAACTGGTCCACCGGCTGGACCGCGATACATCCGGCGTGATGCTGCTAGCGCGCCATCCTGCTGCTGCGGCAGCCCTTTCGGCTGCGTTCAAGAGCCGCGATACGGAAAAGATTTACTGGGCGATCGTGATCGGCGCGCCTAACCCGCCGCTGGGCGAAATCCGCGGCTGGATGAAAAAGGCCGGCGGCCCGCGCGACGGCGATCGCGAAATGATGCGCCGGGCGGTTCATCGCGAGCCCGAAGCCGTGTTTGCGATCACCGATTACACGACGCTCGGCGATGCGGGCCGCAAGGCCGCATGGATGGCGCTCAAGCCGCTGACTGGGCGGACGCACCAATTGCGCTTTCACATGGCCGAAATCGGCAACGCGATCATCGGCGATCCGAAATACAAATGCGACCGGCCGACGCCCGGCGGCCTTGCGCATGCGCTGCACCTGCACGCGCGCGCGATCCGCCTGCCGCACCCGAACGGCAAGAGCTTTTCCATCACCGCGCCTTTGCCTCCGCATATGAAGGCGACGTTCGAGGCGCTGGGCTTCGATGAGCGTGAGGCAAAAGACCCGTTCGCGGCGTTTCCATGAAGCTTGCAGTATGGGACGTGGACGGGACGATCATCGACAGTCGCGCCTCCATAGCGGAATCGATGGCCGCGGCGTTCGTTGCTAACGGCATGCCAGCGCCGAGCTACGACCAGACGCGCGCCGTTGTCGGTATGTCGCTGTCGCCAGCGATCCGTGCGCTGGCGCCGGACGCAGACGATGATCTGATCGCCTCGCTTCAGGCGGCGTATGTCGGTGATTTCAAACATAAGCGCGCCTCTGGCTATCGCGATCCGATGTATTATGGCGCCGATGCCCTGCTGCGGCGCCTTAAGACCGATGGTTGGCAGCTCGCGGTAGCGACCGGAAAATCGCGCGCCGGCGTGGTCTCTATTTTCGATGCGCACGATCTGCACGATCTGTTCGATGCCGTTCACACAGCCGATGATGGGCCGGGCAAGCCCGATCCGCATATGCTGCTGGAAAATATCCGCGTTCTCGGGGCAAATGCGGCGCAAACAATCATGATTGGCGACACCAGCCACGACATGGCGATGGCGCGCGCGGCGGGCGTCTATGCGCAGGGCGTGACCTGGGGCTTCCACACGGCGCAGGAGATGCGCGCGGGCGGCGCACACCACGTGGCGGAAGATTTCGCCGCGCTGGAAGCCGCGCTCGATGCGTTCGGCGCGCGGCTATGACCGGGCGGTTTTTCAAACAGGCCGGCGTTTCGGCGGGCGAAGGCGGCTTTGCCGTGACGCTCGATGCGCGCCCATTGAAGACCCCCGCCAAAGCGCCATTCCGCGTCCCGTCTCGCAACCTCGCGGAGGTCGCGGCGGCGGAATGGAATGCGCAGGCCGATACGATCAAGCCCGAGACGATGCCGATTACCCGGCTTATCAACGTGGCGCTGGACCATACGCCGCGGGCGCGCGCCAAAATGACGGCGCAGATCGGCAAGTTCGCCGAGACCGATCTGCTTTGCCATCGCGCCAAGAAACCCGCGGCTTTGGTGGAGCGGCAGGCGCGGCTCTGGGACCCTTTGCTCGCCTGGGCCGATACGCATCTGGAAGCTTCGCTGATCGCCGCGCCCGGCGTGCTCCCGCACGGCCAGCCGGAAGGCGCACTAACGGCGCTGGCGGCGCGGGCGGCGGCGCTGGACGATTTTCGGCTAACGGGACTGGCGCATGCCGCCGGGCTGGCGGGTTCGGCGGTGGTGGCGTTTGCCCTGGCGGAGCAGCAGATTGCAGGGCCTGAGGCGTTTGAAGCGGCTTCGCTGGACGATCTGTTCCAGTTGGAAACGTGGGGCGAAGACGCCGAGGCGCGCCAGAGGCTGAACAATCAGAAGGCCGAATATGCGGCGCTTGAGCGTTTTTTTGCGTCGCTGATTTCATAGCCGTGGAATCCCTTCTCTCCCTGTGGGAGAAGGAAATAGTGGGGTTAGTATGAAAGACATCATCGACGCGCTGGATAAGAAGCGGGCCGCGGCGCGGGCCGGCGGGGGCGCGAAGCGCACGGAGAGTCAGCACGCCAAGGGCAAGCTGACCGCGCGTGAGCGCATTGAGCTGCTGCTCGACGATGAGTCGTTCGAGGAGTTCGATATGTTCGTCGAACACCGCGCGACCGAGTTTGGCATGGCCGAGCAGAAGATACCGGGCGACGGCGTGGTCACGGGCTGGGGCACGGTGAACGGGCGCCTTGTCTATGTGTTCAGCAAGGACTTCACGGTGTTCGGCGGCTCGCTCTCGATGGCGCATGCCGAGAAGATCGTGAAAGTGCAGGAGATGGCGATGCGCAACGGCGCGCCGATCGTCGGCATTTTCGATGCGGGCGGCGCGCGCATCCAGGAAGGCGTGGACAGCCTCGCCGGCTATGCCGAAATCTTCATGAAGAATATCCTGGCCTCGGGCGTTGTGCCGCAGATCAGCGTGATCATGGGGCCGTGCGCGGGCGGGGATGTCTATTCACCGGCGATGACCGATTTCATCTTCATGGTGAAGGACACCTCCTACATGTACGTCACCGGGCCGGACGTGGTGAAGGCGGTGACGAACGAAACCGTAACCCACGAAGAACTGGGCGGCGCTTCGATGCACGCGGCGAAATCGGGCGTGGTTGACGGCGCATTCGAGAACGATTTCGAGACGCTCCAGCAGATGCGGCGCCTGATCGACTTTCTGCCGGGCTCCAATCGGGAAAAGCCGCCGCAGCGGCCGAGCTTCGACGATCCCGATCGCGAGGAGCCTTCGCTCGACAGTCTGATCCCTGACAACCCGAACAAGCCCTACGACATGAAGGAGCTGATCGAGAAAGTCGCCGACGAGGGCGATTTCTTTGAGGTTGGGAAGGGGTTCGCCAAGAACATCATCACGGGGTTCGGGCGCATCGAGGGATCGCCCGTCGGCTTTGTCGCCAACCAGCCGATGAGTCTGGCAGGCGTGCTGGACAGCGACGCTTCGCGCAAGGCGGCGCGTTTCGTCCGCTTCTGCGATGCATTCAATATCCCGATTGTCACGTTCGTCGATGTGCCCGGCTTTTTGCCAGGCACACGGCAGGAACAGGGCGGCCTCATCAAGCACGGCGCGAAATTGCTGTTCGCCTATGGCGAAGCCACCGTGCCGAAAGTCACGGTCATTACGCGCAAGGCCTATGGCGGCGCCTATGATGTGATGAGTTCCAAGCATTTGCGCGGCGACGTGAATTACGCCTGGCCCACGGCGGAGATCGCTGTGATGGGGGCTAAGGGCGCCGTCGAAATCATCTTCCGCAGCGAACTGGGCGACCCCGATAAGATCGCTGCGCGCACAGCCGAATATCAGGCGCAGTTCTCAAACCCGTTTGTGGCCGCATCGCGCGGCTATCTTGACGACGTGATCATGCCGCGCGCCACGCGCGTGCGCATCGTACGGGCGCTGCGCATGTTGAAAAACAAGACGCTCGAAAACCCCTGGAAAAAGCACGCCAATATCCCTCTGTGAATGGACGAGCACGGGGGCTGGCCGCCGGAGGCTAGGACATAGCCTGCCGCGCGAATTTCGTCGTAGCCTTCTGGCAAAGCTGAAATATGCGATAATTACGCCTTGCTAACGCGGCGCGTGATAGAATCGCCCTCTTGGCGGCTGGAGCTTTGCATGATCGATGCGCGCTATAGTGCGATTGGGCTCGGCTTAGCGGCCCTCGCCCTGGCCGGTTGCGCGGGCTACAAGCCTATGCCGCGCGATCCCGCCGCCGTCGCCGCTTCCTACGGCGCCCGCACGCTGTCGCTGGAAGCGGCGCGCGCCGAATTGCAGAGTCTGGCTCCCAAGGTGAATTGGGATGGGCGGCGTTGGGACCGGCTTAGTCTGCTCGCCATCGCGATGGTGAACAATCCCACCATCGTCGAGGCGCGCGCAAAGGCCGCCAGTGCGGCGCGCGCGCTAAAGGCGGCGCGCATTCCACTGGCGGCGACGCTTACGCTTACGTCTGAATATGCAAACGATCCCGGCGCGACTTCGCCATGGCTCTATGGCGCGACGCTGGATGTGCCGCTGGATATCGGCGCGGCGCGCATCAGCCGCGTGGGCGCGGCTGCGTTCGCCGCGCGATCGGCGCATTACGATTACATGGAGGCAGTGTGGAGCGCGCGCATGGCGCTGCGGCGCGCGCTGGCCGCACGCCTGCTGGCAGAACGCGAAGTCGCAATCAGCGCCGCGCTGGCCCAGACTCGCGAGCTTCAGCGCGCGGCGGCTGAACGGCGCGCCACAGCGGGCGAAACTTCACGCACGGAATTCGCGCGGGTGAGCGCAGAAGCTGCGGCGGATTCGCGCCGTCTGACGGACGCGCAGGCGCGCCTTGCGGCGGCGGACAGCGCGCTTGCGGCGGCTCTTGGTGTGCCGGGTTCTGCGCTGCAGAAACTCGATGCTTCATGGGCTGATTTCGATGCACCCACGGCGCCGGAGGCGGCGACACTGGCCGCCGCAAAACAGGCCGCCGCGCTTGGCCGCGCCGATATCCTTCGCGCTGCAAGCGCCTACGACCAGGCCGAATCCAATCTGCGCGCGGAAGTCGCCAGGCAATTTCCGGGCGTTCAGATTGGTCCCGGCTATACGTGGGAGCGTGGCCTGGTGAAACTGCCCTTCACGCTGGCGCTTGTGCTTCCGCCGCTCGATCTCAACCGCACAGCCATCAGGGCGGCGGAAGCGGGCCGCAGCGAGGCAGGCGCGCATCTTGAGGCCAGTGTTGTGCAGGCTTTGTCCGCCGTCGATGCGGCGATGGCTGAACAAGGCGCGGCGCAAGCGGCGCTTGCCAAAGTGCGCGAGGTGGAGCTGCCCGCCGCGCAGAAGCAAGGCCGACAGGCTGACGATGCGTTCGCTGCCGGAGAGATTGATCGGGCCGAATGGGGCGCTTCAAAAGCTTTGGCGCTGCAGGGTGAACTGGCGGCTCTGGATACGCTGCGCCGCGCGCAAGAAGCGCAGGCGGCGTTGGAAGACGCGTTGCGCCGGCCGCTGGACGGTCCCGAACTGGCGATCGACGGCGCGGCGCTTGCGGGAGCAAACCCATGAAGGCGGTGTTGGCCGCGATTGCGCTGATAGCGCTGGGCGGGTGTCAGAAAGCGGCTGAAGAGGCCGAAACATCGAGCGCGCCGAGCGAGGGCGTGGTGATGGCGCCAGACGCGCAAGCGCGTATGAGCGTCAAGACCGGCCAGCTTGCCGGCGCCAATTTACGTCCGAAGGCGGAAATCTATGCCCGCGTCGTGGACGCCGGCCCGCTTGCGCAACTGGAATCGGAGGCTGCCAGCGCGCGCGCGGCGGCTGATGCCTCAGGGGCCGAGGCGGCGCGCTTGCGCACGCTTGCGGCGGTCGATCAAAGCGCCGCGCCGAAGGCCGTTGAAGCTGCGCAGGCGCAAGCCGATGCTGACGCCGCCCGGGCCGCCCTGGCCGAGCGCCGCATCGGTCTGGAATGGGGACCCGGCGTGGCAAAGCTGGGCCCAGCCGACCGCGCGAGCCTGCTGAATGATATCGCGGCGGGCCGCGCCGCATTGTTGCGTATCGACCTGCCGAACCAAGCCCCGCGCGACATCAAAGCGATCAGCGTCCGCACAGCGCGAGACGGGCAAGCGATCGCCGCCACGTCGCTAGGACTGGCGATCGCGTCGGATTCGCGTTTGCAGGCGCCGGCGTTATTCGCTGTCGTGCGCGGTGCGGCGAGCGCCACTCTGCCGACCGGCCGCGTGCTTTACGGCGAGGCCGAAGTCGGCGGGCCCGAAGCGGGCGTGATCATCCCGCGTCAGGCCATGGTGCGGGTGGAAAACGCAGTGTGGGTCTATCAGCCGGCCAGCGAAAACAAATTCGTACGAAAGCAGGTTGTCGGCGGCAGACCCTTAGCCGACGGTTGGTTTGTTACTTCCGGCTTTAAGGCTGGCGAAGTGATCGTGACCGACGGCGCCGGCTCGCTGCTGGCGATCGAGCGCGGCCCGGAAGAAGAATAGTGAGCCTGCTTTCGGCCATCGTCCGTGGATCGCTTGCCCGCCCGCGCATCGTCGCGGTGCTGGCGCTGCTGCTGCTGATTTACGGCGGTACCGTGGTTGCGCGCGCTAAATACGACGTGTTCCCCGACTTCGTGCCGGCGCAGGCGACCGTGCAGACGGAAGCGCCGGGCCTGGTCGCCGAGCAGGTCGAAACTCTTGTAACGCGCCCGCTAGAAGATGTGATCAATGGCGCGAACGGCGTTGAATCGGTGCGCTCCGAATCGATAGCGGGGCTTTCGATTATCACGGTGACATTTCAGGAGCGGGCCGATCCGTTCCGCACGCGCCAGATCGTAACCGAGCAATTAGCCGAAGCGGCGACGAAATTGCCGGTCGGCGTATCGGCGCCGAAGGTTTCGCCGCTCGTTTCCTCGACGATGGATTTAATCAAGATCGGGCTCGTCAGCGACAAGGTGGATGCCATGCGATTGCGCGACGTTGCGCAATGGATCGTTCGGCCGCGCCTGCTGGCGACGCCGGGCGTTGCGCGCGTTTCCGTGTTCGGCGGGGCGCAGCGGCGGCTGGAAGTGCGCGTGCGGCAGGAGGATTTGCTGGCGCGCCATCTTTCGCTGGCGGACGTGACGGCGGCCGTGCGCGCGGGAACGGCCATTCGCGGCGGTGGTTTCGTCGAGACGCCGGCGCAGCGCATTCTGGTGGAGCCGCACGGGCAGGCGATCACGGCCGAAGCGCTCGCGGGCGCCACAATCCCGCCGCCGGCGGGAAGCCCGCCGGGCGCGCCATTGCGGCTTGCAGATGTCGCCGAAGTGGTGGAAGCGCCCGCCCCGCAATTCGGCGACGCGCTGATCATGGGCCGTCCCGGCATCCTGCTGAATCTCTCAAGCCAGTACGGCGCCAATACCTGGGAAGCGACCAAGGCTGTGGAAGTCGCGATCGCCGATTTGCGGCCCGCCCTGGAGGCCGAGGGGATCAAAATCTACCCGGCGCTACACCGGCCGGCCAATTTCATCGAGAACGCGCTTGCCCATGTGCGCAGCGATCTGGCGCTTGGCGCAGTGTTGATTGCGGCGGTGCTGCTATTGTTCATGCGCGATCTGCGTACGGCGCTCGTGGCATTTGTATCGATCCCGCTTTCGCTTCTGGCGGCGATCATCGTGCTCGACTTGATGGGGCAGACCATCAACACAATGATCCTTGGCGGTCTGGCGATCGCGCTCGGCGTCGTCATCGACGATGCGATTGTCGATGTTGAAAATATAGTGCGGCGTTTGAGGCAAACCGCGCAGGGCCGGCCGATACGAGAGGTCATCCTCGACGCTTCGATCGAAGTGCGCGCGCCCGTCGTCTACGCCACCTTCGTGCTAGCCGCGACGATCACGCCGATCCTGTTTCTGACCGGTTTGCAAGGCGCATTCTTTGCGCCGCTGGCGTTGGCGTTTTTGCTGGCGATCAGCGCATCGCTTCTGGTTGCGCTGACGGTAATTCCTGCTCTGTCCCTGTTGCTGCTCGGAAACGCAAAGCTCCACGAGGAGCCCCAATTTATCGGAACGCTGAAGGCGCGCCATGAAACGCTGCTGCGCCGCGTAAATGACAAACCGAGGCAGGTCATCGCCGCCGTGACGCTTACCGGCGCGGTGACGCTGGGCAGCTTTTTTGTGTTTGGCCATGAGTTGCTGCCGGCGTTTCGTGAGCGCCATTACGTGCTGGCGATGAACGGTCCGCCGGGCGCTTCGCTGGAATGGATGCGCGGGATCGGCGCCAAAGTTTCGCGCGATCTGCTGGCGATTCCGGGCGTCGCTACGGTCGAGCAGACAATGGGCCGCGCCGAGGCCGCGGAAGATACCTGGCCGCCCAATCGCAGTGAGTTTCATGTCGAACTGAAGAACATCGATGGCCGCGCCGAAGACAAAGTGCTGGGACAAATCCGCGATGTCCTTGCGTCCTACCCCGGCGTATCCACGGAGGCGCTAACGTTCCTGGGCGATCGTATTGGCGAATCGCTTTCAGGCGAGACAGCGGCCGTCGTCATCAGCGTTTTCGGCCCCGACCTTGACGCGCTCGACGCTACAGCTCGGCGCATTGCTTCGGTTCTGGCGAAGGTTCCGCAATCGGCTGATGTGCAGGTGAAAGCGCCGCCGGGCGCGCCCACGTTGCGGCTCGATCTTGATGCCGGCCAACTCGGCATGCGCGGCGTTTCGGCAAATGACGCATACGACGCCGTAGTATCATCGCTGCAGGGGCAGGTCGTTTCGCAAGTATCTGACGGGCAACGTCTGATCGACGTCGCTGTCGTTCAGACGACGGCGCGGAACGCCGATCCTGAAGCGGTCGGCGGAATTCTCGTGGCCGGCGCAACCGGCGCAGCGGCGCCGTTGGACGCTGTATCGAGCATGGAAACCAAGGATGGACGCGCCAGCATCGTGCGCGCCGGCGGGCGGCGGGTGCAGATCGTCACCGCCAATCCTGACACGGCGGACGTGAGCGGTTTCATCGCCCGCGCCCGCGGCGCCATCGCCGCACAAGTGAAACTGCCGCCGGGGACCTATCTGGAGTATTCCGGCGTCGCGGAAGGCCAGGCGGCGGCGGCGCGGCAATTATTGTTCAATGTTTCTGTCGCGGCGGTGTTTGTAATTCTGCTGCTGATATTGGCGTTCGGCGGCGGCCGTGCGGCCGTTCTGATCCTGTGCGGCGCGCCGTTCGCGCTGGCGGGCGGGGCGATCGCCGTGGCGCTCACCGGCGGCGTGCTCTCGCTGGGCGCGTTGGTGGGATTCGTCACCCTGTTCGGCATCGCCTCGCGCAACGCGATCCTGCTCGTCAGCCACGTCGATCATCTGGTGGAACGCGAAGGCGCGCCGTGGGGACACGAGACCGTTCTGCGGGCTACGCGCGAACGCGTGACGCCAATCCTGATGACGGCGCTTGTCACAGCACTTGGCCTGTTGCCGCTAGCGCTCGGCGCCGGCGAAGCGGGCCGCGAAGTGGAGGGGCCCCTGGCCTTGGTGGTGCTCGGCGGCCTGGTCACCTCAACGGCGACAAGTCTTCTCTTGCTGCCGTCGCTGATCCTGGCGTTCCGCAAGGACAAAGCGGCGCAAGCTCGGGCTTAAACCCCGCCAGGTACGCCACACCTTGCCGGTTGGCGCCAGGATCACTCAAACCCATATACCGGTTTTGCGCAGCGGAGGAAAACCATGGCTGTAAGGCAGGAGACCGCGATATTGGCCGGCGGCTGCTTTTGGGGCATGCAGGACCTCATAAGGAAGCGTCCCGGCGTCATATCCACGCGCGTCGGCTATTCTGGCGGCGATGTTCCGAACGCCACCTATCGCAACCATGGCACGCACGCCGAAGCCATCGAGATCGTATTCGACCCATCAAGGGTCACGTTTCGCGACCTGCTCGAATACTTTTTCCAGATCCACGACCCTACGACCTTAAACCGTCAGGGAAACGATCGCGGCCTCAGCTATAGGTCGGCGATCTATTATACAAGTGACGAGCAAAAGCAGACGGCTCTCGACACAATCGCCGATGTTGAGGCTTCCGGGCTTTGGCCTGGAAAGGTCGTTACCGAAGTGCAGGCCGCCGGTCCGTTCTGGGAGGCCG
This sequence comes from Caulobacterales bacterium, assembly GCA_035549875.1. GTDB lineage: Bacteria > Pseudomonadota > Alphaproteobacteria > Caulobacterales > Aquidulcibacteraceae > JAKFWI01. The sequence continues at coordinate 48,451 of DASZPV010000163.1, read as the reverse complement.
AGCCCGAGCATCAGGATTACCTGGAGCGGATTCCGCACGGCTACACCTGCCATTTCGTCCGGTCCGGTTGGAAGCTGCCGCGCCGCGAGGCTAAATCTCAGGCGGGATGATCGCTTGGGGCGCTGCCTCGACCGGCTTGATTTGAATCAATGTGAGGAATGTCTTGAATAGCATTGTGCATCTACGCTGATTTGTTGAGGTGCGCCGTGAGCCTAGTCGATGCCGAACCAGAACCAGTCGAGGCTGTCCGAAGCGAAGCTTTCGTGGAGATCGACTATGACGACGCGATTCCGAACAACGTAGATTTATCGTCCGACCGCCAGTTGCTGCGCGCGCTTGAAAGCTGGCATCCGAAATATCTCGACTGGTGGAAGGAGATGGGCCCTGAGGGCTTCCAGGATGCGGAAGTCTATCTGCGCACCGCCGTTGGCGTTGATGCCGCCGGCTGGGCCAAGTTCGGCCACGTGAAAATGCCCGACTATCGCTGGGGGATCCTGCTGGCGCCGAAAGTGGAGGGCCGTACGATTCCATGTGGGCGCCACAAGGGCGAGCCGGCCTGGCAGGAAGTGCCCGCCGAATACCGGTCGCTTTTGCGCCGCCTCATCGTCGTGCAGGGCGATACCGAGCCGGCCTCAGTCGAGCAGCAGCGTTATCTCGGCGCTACGGCGCCGTCTCTCTACGACATGCGCAACCTTTTCCAGGTGAATGTGGAAGAAGGCCGCCATTTGTGGGCGATGGTGTTCCTGCTGGTGAAGTATTTTGGCCGGGACGGCCGAGAGGAAGCCGAGGCTTTGCTTCAGCGGCGTAGCGGCGAAAAAGATAATCCGCGCATACTCGGCGCCTTCAACGAACATACGCCTGACTGGCTGTCGTTCTTCATGTTCACCTATTTCACCGACCGGGACGGCAAGATGCAGCTCGCCTCGCTTGCCGAAAGCGGCTTTGATCCGCTGTCGCGGTCCTGCCGGTTCATGCTGATGGAAGAAGCCCATCACATGTTCGTAGGCGAAACCGGCGTTGGGCGCATTGTCGAGGCCACCTGTACGGCGATGAACAACGCCGGCATAACAGATCCCTACGATGTTGACGCCATCCGCAAGCTCGGCGTTATCGATCTGCCATTGCTGCAGCGGAAGGCGAACTTCCATATGTCGGTGACGCGCGATCTTTTTGGCGCTGACATCTCAAGCAACGCCGCCAATTCTTTCAGCGCCGGCCTGAAGGGACGCTACCGCGAGACGCAACTCGCTGACGATCACGCGCTGGGAGCCGCAACGTATCCGGTAAGCGGCGTTGCGGGCGGCGAAATCGTCACGGAGAACGTGCCGGCGCTCAAGGCGATCAATGCACGCCTGCTTGACGATTACATCGCCGATTGCCAGCCCGGTATCGACCGCTGGAACAAGGTCATTGAGAAGGCCGGAATCGATTTCCGCATCACGCAGCCGCACAAGGGCTTCAACCGGCGCATCGGCGAATTCGCTGGCCACAATATCACGCCGGACGGGGAGATCGTCAGCGCCGAGACGTGGGAGGAAACGAAGGACCGTTACCTGCCGACGCCAGCCGATCTGCTCTTCATCAGCTCGCTGATGAAGCCATCCCACGAGCCGGGGAAATTCGCCAGTTGGATCGCCCCGCCGCGTTACGGCATTAATCAGCAACCGCTGGACTACGAGTACGTCAAGATCGACTGAGCTGGCGATGCGCATTCGGGCGGCCTTTCAAAGGCCAAACCTGTAACCCACGCCGGGTTCCGTCAGGACGGTCGTTGGGCTTTCGCCGTCGGCTTCGATCTTTTGCCGCAGATTCCGGACGTGGACACGTAGCGTCTGCACATCGACGTTTTGCGTCTTGCCCCAGAGACGCTCGATCAATTGCCTGTGCGTCAAGACGCGCCCGCCTGCGATCAGCAAAAGGCGCAGGATTTCGAATTCGCGGGGCGTGAGCTTGGGGTCACGTCCTTCGATCAGCACCTGATGCCTGGGCAGATCGACTTTCAGGCGTCCGTCGTCATAGACCGCTGGCGCGCCTTGTTCGTGCAGCCGGTGGCGCATGGCCGCCCGCACCCGCGCCATGAATTCCTTCACGCCGAAAGGCTTGGTGACGAAGTCATGCGCGCCCGCGTCAAGCGCCGCTACCTTCCGGGACTCTTCATCGTAAGCGGAAAGAACCAGAATCGCCGGCCCGTCCGTGAGGAGTTGGGGGATCAGTTCGCTGCCGTCTCCGTCGGGCAAATCGAGATCGAGGATGACAAGGTCAGGCTTGCTGGCGGCGATCGCTTCACGAGCGGAGGCGAGGTCAAAAGCTTCATCGACTGTGAAATCTTCGGCCACCAAAACCGACCGAACGAAGCGGCGGATCGCCTTTTCGTCATCGATTATCAGCGCTTTGGGGCTGGCCGCGGTCATCACTACGTTCCGAAACCAGCGCGCTCTCGGGAAAGGCGATCGTGAATACAGCGCCGTGCTGATCGGAGCGATTATGCGCGCTAACCGCTGCGCCCATCAAGGTGGCGAAGCCTTTGACGATGGCGAGGCCCAAGCCGGTCCCGTCGTCCTTGGTCGCTTCACCTCGCGCAAACTTGTCGAAGATGCGGGTTTCGCCGCCCTTGGGCAGGCCGGGGCCGCCATCCAGGACTTCGATCCTGACGCCGTCGCTGTAATGGGCCTGAATGACTATTTGTTCGCTTTCCTTCGCGTGGAAGATGGCGTTCTCGACAAGATTGTACACGGCCTGCTCCAGCAGGAGCGGATCGGCCTTGAGCAGCGGCAGGCCAGGCTCGACATCGCCATCGATCCATTTGTTCTCGGCGACCGCATTCGCCCGCTGTACGACGCGGGCGATGATATCGCCAACATCGACGGCCTCTTTCTTCGCCTTGATCCCGCCCGCGTCAAGCCGGGTCATGTCCAGCAATTTCTCGACATAACGCTGCAGCCGGGCGGCTTCGGATTCGATCGAGGAAAGCAGTTCGGCTCTCGTGGCCTCATCGTGCTTGGCGCCATAGACGCGCAGGCTGGAGGCGGCGCCGAGAATCCCGGTGATCGGCGTGCGCAGGTCGTGAGACAGGGACGACAGCATGATCGAGCGCATGCGTTCTTCTCCCGCTTCAATCTGCGTCTCCTCATAGGCGCGCGCCAGATGCGCCCGTTCCAGGGCGTTGGCGGCCTGGTCGGCGAACGCATCCAGCCGCCGCCGTTCGATCGGCGATAGGGGCGCGTCGCGGCCTATGGCGATCACGCCTGAAAATAGCCGCGCCGTGCGCAGCGGCACGAACAGCCAGCGTGCGCCCGGCAAGGTATCGGCGCCTTTGCCGGCCGGCATGCCCTTGTCCATCGTCCATTGCGCGGCGGCTTTGTCGGCTTCGCTCAGTTGAGCCATTCCCGGCGCCGTGCCGGCCAACCGCAAGCCATTGACCCCGACCCGGGCGAAGACTGCGCAATCGGCGTCGAACGCCCGTGCGGCGTAGCTTGCCAGCGTCTGTGCGACTTCGTCTTCCGTGGTCACGGAGACGAGGCCGCGGGCAAGGCCGTACAATTCGCGCGCCGTGCGCGCCTGCTCGCGCGCGGCCAGCGTCTGCGGGCGCGGGCCGCGAGCGTCGATACCACCAGCGCCGCGCCGGAGAAGGCTAATATGGTAAGAATGTTTTCTGGATCGGCGACCGTGAACGTGTAACGCGGTGCAGTGAAAAACCAGTTGAACGCCAGGGCGCAGAGAATGCCTGTCAGCAGGCCCGCCCAGAGGCCGCGCGTCAGTGCGCTGAACAACACGGCGGCGAGGTAGACGAGCGTTAGGTTGGATACGGCCAGGAACTGGTCCAGTGGTATAGCAACAACCGTCGCGACAGCGGTAAGAACAATTGCCTCCGTCACCCCGAGCGGCGTCAATGCGGGCCAAGCCACGATCGGGCCGAGCGACCGGGCGCGGCCGGCGTCTTTCTCCGGCACGACGTAAATGACGATGTTCTGCGCGGCGCCGATCAGGTCGCGGACAACGGACCCGAATACGGCCTCGAACAGGGCGGGGCGCTTGGCTTTGCCAAGCACCAGGTGTGTTGCGTTCTGTTCGCGCGCGTAGGTTAGAAGGGTTTCGGCCACGCGTGCGCCGGGCAGGGTGGCTGTCTCGGCGCCGAGGCGGGCGGCCAGACGCAGCGTCTGCCCAATGTGGGCGCGCTGCGGCGCGGAAAGGCGCGCATCGCGGCCAGTTTCCACATGCACCGCAATCCACGGGGCTTTGGTCCGATCGGCCAGGCGCTTGGCGTGGCGCACGATTTCCTCGGCCTCGATCCGCTCATCGACGCAGACCAGAATGCGCTCGCCCGTAGCCCACGGGGCGTCGGCGGCTTGCGCCTTGCGCAGCGAGCGGACCTGATCGTCGATGCGGTCGGCGGCGCACCGCATCGCCAGTTCGCGCAGCGCGGCGAGATTGGCCGGCGCAAAATAATTGCGCAGCGCGCGCTCGGCCTGATCGGGCGCGTAGACCTTGCCCTCTTTCAGCCGCTGTATCAGTTCATCAGGCGTGAGATCGACCAGCACGATTTCGTCGGCGCGCTCCAGTATCGCGTCGGGAACCGTTTCGCGCACCCGCACACGCGTGATCGTTGCAACGACATCGTTCAGGCTTTCGAGGTGCTGGATATTGAGCGTGCTCCACACGTTGATGCCGGCGCCAAGCAATTCCTCGATGTCTTGCCAGCGTTTTGGATGGCGCGAGCCATCGACATTCGTGTGCGCCAACTCATCGACCAGCAGGATCGCTGGCTTGCGCGCAAGCGCGGCGTCGAGATCCATCTCGGCCAGCATCTGGTCGCGATAGGAGATCGCCTTTTTGGGGATGACCTCCAGCCCCTCGATGAGGGCAAGCGTCTCCTGCCGCCCATGCGTTTCGGCGACGGCAACCGCAACATCGACGCCCTCGGCCTTTTTCCGCTGCGCGTCGGAGAGCATCTCATACGTCTTGCCTACACCTGGCGCGGCGCCGAGATAGACTTTCAGCTTGCCGCGCCCCTCGGCCTTTGCGTGGGCCAGCAAAGCATCCGGATCGGGGCGGCGGTCTTCTTCGGTCATGGGCTCGTTTGCTTGCCTAGCGCATCAAGAGCAAGGTTCAGCTTTAGCACGTTGACGCGCGGCTCACCCAGAATACCGAGCGGGGCGGGTTCTATCGCGCGCTCCACGAGCAGCATGACCTGATCGGCCGGTAATCCGCGTGCAGCCGCCACGCGCGTTACCTGAAAGCGCGCGCCAGCCGGCGAAATGTCAGGATCGAGGCCCGAGCCAGAGGCGGTGAGCAGGTCTGACGGGATGGCTGCCGGATCGCCGCCATAGCGCGCGGCGTCCGCCTTGATCCGGTCCGCCAGTGCTTGCGAGGAGGGACCGAGATTGGAGCCGGACGAGCTGCGCGCGTCGTAGCCTTTGCCGGCTGCGGAAGGGCGGGGCCAGAAATATTCCGGTCGCGTGAAAGTCTGGCCAATCAATTCCGATCCGACTGTCTTGCCGTTACGGACGATAAGGCTGCCATTGGCCTGATGCGGAAACACCGCCTGGCCAAACGCCGTCAACGCCAGCGGGTAGGCTACGCCGAGAAGCAGCGTGAACAACGCGAGCAGAACTACCGAAGCACGAAGGTGAGCTAGCATGCAGGCCTCCTCAGGCCAGACCAATAGTGGACACGATCAGGTCGATCGCCTTGATGCCGATGAAGGGCACAATCATGCCGCCAAGCCCGTAGATCGTCAGGTTGCGCGCCAACAGCTTGCCGGCCGGAGCCGGGCGCCAGGCCACGCCCTTCAGCGCCAGCGGGATCAGAGCGGGTATCACGATCGCATTGAAGATGATCGCTGATAGAACCGCGCTTTGCGGGCTGGCGAGGCGCATCACGTTAAGCGCGTTCAGCGAAGGATAGAGCACGGCGAACATCGCCGGAATGATCGCGAAATATTTCGCGACATCGTTGGCGATCGAGAACGTCGTCAGCGAGCCGCGCGTCATCAGCAATTGCTTGCCGATGGATACGATCTCAATCAGCTTCGTGGGGTCGCTGTCGAGATCGACCATGTTGCCGGCTTCGCGAGCGGCCGGCGTGCCCGTCTGCATCGCCACGCCCACATCGGCTTGCGCCAGCGCCGGCGCGTCATTCGTGCCGTCGCCGCACATCGCCACCAGCTTGCCTTCGGCCTGCTCCTTGCGGATCAGCGCGAGCTTGTCCTCCGGTTTTGCCTGGGCGAGGAAGTCGTCGACGCCCGCTTCGGCGGCGATGGCGGCGGCGGTAAGGGGATTGTCGCCCGTGATCATCACCGTGCGGATGCCCATCGCGCGCAGCGAGGCGAAGCGCTCGCGCACGCCGCCTTTGACGATGTCTTTCAGATGCACGATGCCGAGCACGACGCCATTGCGCGCTACGGCCAGCGGCGTGCCGCCCTGGCGCGCGATCGAATCGGCGGCGGCTTTGATCTCAATGGGCGCGGCGCGCCCGTCCGGCCGGGCCGCAACGTAAGCCAGAACGGAATCGACAGCGCCTTTACGAATTTCCGCATCAATCAGATCGACGCCGCTCATCCGCGTGTGCGCGGAGAAGGGAATGAACGTTGCGTGCGTGGGCGCCATTTCGCGGCCGCGCATGGCGAAACGCTGTTTGGCGAGCACGACGATTGAGCGGCCCTCCGGCGTTTCATCCGAAAGCGAAGCCATCTGCGCCGCATCGGCAAGCGTGCGTTCGTCAACGCCGGGGGCTGGCAGGAACGCCACGGCCTGCCGGTCGCCCAGCGTGATCGTACCGGTTTTGTCGAGAAGCAGCACATCGACATCGCCCGCCGCCTCGACCGCGCGGCCGGACATCGCCAGCACGTTGAACCGGACAAGCCGGTCCATGCCGGCGATGCCGATCGCAGAGAGGAGACCGCCGATGGTTGTCGGAATAAGCGCGATGAACAGCGAAGCCAGCGCAACGGCGCTCACCTGGCCTTTTGAATAAGCGGCGAAACTGGGAATCGTGGCGACGGCCAAAACAAAGATCAGGGACAGGCCCGCGAGCAATACGCTGAGCGCGATCTCGTTCGGCGTCTTGCGGCGCGAGGCGCCCTCCACCAGCGCGATCATGCGGTCGAGAAAGGTCGAGCCGGCGACAGCCGACACGCGGACGACGATACGATCGGAAAGCACGCGCGTGCCGGCGGTCACCGCCGAGCGGTCGCCACCGCTTTCGCGGATAACCGGCGCCGATTCCCCCGTGATCGCCGATTCGTCGATCGTGGCGACGCCCTCGATCACTTCGCCGTCAGCCGGAACGAATTCACCGGCGACGACTTCGACCAAATCGCCGAGCTTCAGATCGGCGGCCGATACCGGCTCTTTTTGCGCCGCTCCATTGACGATCCGCCGGGCCGTCAATTCCGCGCGGGCGCGGCGCAGGCTGGCCGCCTGTGCCTTGCCGCGGCCTTCGGCGACGGCTTCGGCGAACGTGGCGAATACGACCGTCGCCCAGAGCCAGAACGCGATCTGGCCGGAAAACAGCGCGTCCTTGGCGCCGGCGCTGATGTCGCGAATGAAGAGGACCGTCACGTAGGCTGCGATCACCTCGATCGCGAACACGACGGGATTGCGCCACAGCGACAGCGGATTGAGCTTGCCGAAGGACGCCAGGAAGGCCGGCCCGGCAATCTTGGGATCGAACAAGGAAACAGGCGCGGTCTTGTTTGAGCTGGTGGTCATGGCCGCCTCAGTTCAGCGTTTTTGCCGCCGCTTCAGCCAGCGGGCCGAGCGACAGGGCTGGGAAGAAGGTGAGCGCGCCTTCGATCACGATCACTGATGCAACGAGCAGGATGAAAAGCGTCCCGCGCGTGGGAAACGTGCCGGAGGTTTGGGGCGTCGATGGCTTGGCCGCCAGCGCGCCGGCGACCGCGAGCGAGGCGACGATCATCACGAAACGCCCGATCATCATGGCGACGGCGAGGGCGTAACAATAGAACACGGTATTAGCCGTGAGGCCGCCGAAGGCCGAGCCGTTGTTTCCCGCCGCCGATGTGAACGCGTAGAGCATTTCAGAAAAGCCGTGCGGTCCGGCGTTGAGCGGCCCGGCGGTCCCCGCCTTCGTGCTCGCGGCGAGCGCGGTGGTGAGCAGAATGATCAGCGGCGAGGCGAAAATCGCCAGCACGACCAACTTGACCTCCTTGGCCTCAATTTTCTTGCCGAGGAAAGATGGCGTGCGCCCAACCATAAGCCCGGCGATGAACAGGCTGAGGATCACGAACAACAGGATCCCGTAAAAGCCCGCGCCGACGCCGCCGACGATAACTTCGCCAAGTTGAATATTTACCAGCGGAACCATGCCGCCGATTGCCGTGAAGCTGTCGTGCATCGCGTTGACCGCGCCGCAGGAGGCGGCTGTCGTCACCACCGCGAACAGCGCCGAGGCGGCGAGTCCGAAGCGGGTTTCCTTGCCTTCCATATTGCCGGCGAGGGGATTGACGTGCGCGGCGGCCAGCGCCGGCGTGGTCTGCGTCTCGGCCCAATAGCAAACCCCGATGCCGATCATGAACACCAGCGCCATGACGCCCAGGATCGCCCAGCCCTGGCGCTCGCTGCCGACCATCCGGCCGAACATGATCGTAAGCCCAGAACCAATGGCGAAGATTGAGATCATCTGGAGGAAGTTGGAGATCGCGTCCGGGTTCTCGAACGGATGGGCGGCATTGGCGTTCAAAAACCCGCCGCCATTCGTGCCCAGCATCTTGATCGCGATCTGGCTGGCGATCGGGCCCAGCGCGATATCCTGCTGACCGCCTTCGAGCGTCGTCGCCATGGCGCCGCCGGAAAGCGTCTGCGGTATGCCGGCGGCGATCAGGTAAATCGCGTAGACGATCACGATCGGCAAAAGCAGATACAGCGTCGCGCGCGTCATATCGAGCCAGAAGGAACCGATCGTGTTCGCGCTCTTGCGCGCAAAGGCGCGCGCGAACGCGACGGCGATGGCGATCCCAGTCGCCGCCGAAAGGAAATTATGCACCGCGAGGCCGGCCATTTGCGAAAAATGGCTCATCGTCGTTTCGCCGCTATAACTCTGCCAGTTCGTATTGGTGATGAAGCTGACGGCGGTGTTGAGCGAAAGCTCCGGCGCAACGCCGGCAAAGCCCTGCGGATTGAAAGGCAGAAGGTTTTGCAGCCGCAGGATGGCGTAGAGCGAGGCCACGGAGATGAAATTGAACATCACCATCGCCGCCGCGTAGCTCTTCCAGCCCTGTTCCTTGGCGCTATCCACGCCGGCCAGCCGGTAAAACGCGTTCTCCACCGGCGCGAGCAGCGGCGAAAGCAACGTTCGCCGCCCTTCAAACACGGCGACCATGTAAAGGCCCAAGGGGCGGGCGATCGCTGCGACGAGCAGCACGAACAGCAGAATTTGTGTCCAGCCGGAGATGGTCATGCGGATGCGCGCCTAGAAGCGTTCCGGCCGCAGCAACGCGGCCAGAAAGAAAACCAGAAGGAAGACGGCGATGACGGCGCCGAGCCCAAGATCGAGGCTCATAGCCGGGAAAACCCGCTTACGAGCGCGCCCAGCAGGGCAAACGAAACGGCGATAAACGCCAAAGCGATGAGGTCAGCCATAAAACCAGTCTCACCCGGAACGCGCGGCAAATCCTTGCGCAAGGTCAAGATCGGGGCATGCCGGTTTAGGTTCGAGGGCGATTTCCGCGCGTCGGCATAAAGAACGCATAAATACCGAAGGGCGCTGCCTCTTTTCAGAGAACCCGAGCCCCCCATGGAGCGGGCGGCGGGAATCGAACCCGCACGAGAAGCTTGGGAAGCTTCCAGGCTACCACTACATCACGCCCGCGAGGCAGGGCGCATCGTATAGCTGGCGCCGTGAGGGCGGCCAATCATAAACTTGCCCCAGCCCGCCCGTCGCTATTGCTTGTCCCAGATCACCATGAAGTCCATCGGTTCGCCGTTGGCGTTGGTGCCGGTGTTGGTCACCGTCATGCGCTTGCCGTCGGCGGAGACCTCGGTGAGGCCGACCATGGAATATTTGCCCTTCTTGGTCGCGCTGCGCTGATGGTTGGCGTCGATCGGCGTGATCGCGAGCGTGTCGTACGGCGCGCCGACGCCGACCACGGGATGATCCTTGCCGTCATAGATCACTTCGAGCGTGTAATCGACGGCGCCGCCATCTTTGCGCTGACCCTTGCCGATAATGCGAATGCCGCCAGGAATCGGCTCACGCGTCATGATCATGCCGGTCAGCGGATCGGTCGGGTATCTCGACTCCACCATATTGCGTTTCCAGACGCCCAGGGTGTTGTCCGCCGCGTTCTTGGAAACGCCGGTCGCGCAGCCAGGCAGCAGCAAGGCTGCGCATGTCGCTATCGCGGCCCAAGCCGCTGTCCGTCTGTTCATTTGATCCTCCCGATATTGTCGCGCTTGCTCGCTATTGTTTCACCCACACCACCACGAAATCTTTCGGGTTGCCGTCTGCGTCCGTGCCGGCGTTGTGAATGGTCAAGCGCTTGCCATCAGGCGACACTTCGGAGGTGCCCTTCATGGAATATTTGCCCTTCTTGGTCTCGTTGCGGAAATGATTGGCGTCGATCTGCGTGATCGCGAGCGTGTCGTATACGGAGCCGACGCCGCTGACCGGATAGTCCTTGCCGTCATAAATGACGCTGACGGTGTAATCGACCTTTGTGCCGTCGCTGCGATGTCCGACGCCGTGGATTTTTATTCCCCCGGGAATGGCCTCGCGCGTCATGATCATGTCTGCAACGGGATCGTTCGTGTAATTCGTGCCCTCGCCGTTGCGTTTGAAAACGCCCAGGGAATTATCCTGCGCCGATGCGCAGGAAGGCAGCGCTGCCGCTGCGCACATCAATGCTGCGCATAGCGAGGCTGTGGTCCAAGTGTCGCGCAATCGGATCATTGTCGTTCTCCCCTGGTTTGGCTCATCCGGCAGCTCACTCAATCTGAAATGGTGAAAGTTGGCTGCCGGGCGATTTTCTTGGTTCAACGCCATCTACCATGGCGGACAGCGCCAAGCTAGATCGTTGACAATGACGGCGACAAAATAGGCGCCAAAACTTGACAGTGGGCGGCGCCTGCCCGCACTTTGAGGAAGTGATGGTTGGGGGTCTCTTTCGCGGCGATCGGGCCGGGCGGAGCGGCGTGTCTCGGCGCATCGCGCTGTCGCTTCCCCTGCTGGCGTATTTGGCGGCGTTGCTGCCGGGGCGTGCGCGGGCCTCAGTTCCAGACACCGATTGGCTGAATTACGCCGCGGACAAGGCCAGCACCCGTTATTCGCCGATCGATCAGATTGGGCCGGGCAATTTCAACAATATGGAAGTGGCCTGGCGGTGCGCCACCAGCGCGTTTGGCCCGTCGCCGGAATATATCCTCCAATGCACGCCGCTGGTTTCCAGAGGACGGATGTTCTTCACCGCCGGCACGCGCCGCAGCGTGGTGTCGATTGATGCGGCCACAGGCGAAGTGATCTGGGTTCACCGCGAGGATGAGGGCGAGCGGGCCGCCAAGGCGGCGCGTCTGGAATCAGGCCGCGGCGTCGCATACTGGACCGACGGGAAAGAGGAGCGCATCCTGTATGTCACGCTCGGTTATCAGCTCGTCGCGCTCGACGCCACGACTGGCCTGCGCGTGCCGGGTTTCGGCAACAACGGGATTGTCGATCTGCGGCGGAACGACGATCAGGATGTGGACCTGATCAACGCCGATTTTGGTTATAATGCAGCGCCCGCGATCGGCAATGATGTTGTCGTTATTGGCGCGGCGATGCGTTCGGGCCGCCAACCGCGCACGCACAACAACGTCAGAGGCTATGTCCGCGGCTTCGATGTGCGCACCGGCAAGCGGCTTTGGATATTCCATACGATCCCGAAGAAGGGCGAGTTCGGCTACGACACCTGGCTCGATGGAACGGACAACGTCGGCAACGCTGGCGACTGGGCCCAGATATCGATCGATGAAGAACTAAACACCGCTTATCTCGGCGTCGAATTGCCGACGGGCGATTACAACGGCCAGTACAGGCGCGGCAACGCTCTGTTCGGCGAAAGCATCGTTGCGGTCGATCTGAAAACCGGCAAGCGCAAATGGCATTACCAGCTTGTGCATCACGGCCTTTGGGATTTCGATCCGCCGTGCGCGGCGATCCTCTGCGACATCCCGATCAACGGAAAAATCGTCAAGGCGCTGGCGCAACCGACCAAGCAAGCGTTTCTGTATGTGCTCAATCGCGAGACCGGCAAGCCGATCTGGCCGATCGTTGAGAAGAAGGCTCCCAAGGGCGAAGTTCCCGGCGAATGGTATGCGCCGACGCAGCCGATTCCGACCAAGCCGCCGGCTTATGACGTCCAGGGCGTTGGTCCGAAAGACCTGATTGATTTCACGCCGGCGCTGCATGCCGAAGCGCTGCGGCTGATCAAGAATTACGTCATTGGCCCGCTGTTCACGCCGCCCTCCGTCTACAGGCGCGACGGAACCTGGGGCACGCTGATCGCGCCCCATCCCATCGGCGGCACAAATTGGCCCGGCGGCGCATACGATCCAGAAACGCACACCGCTTACGTCTATTCGATGACGACAGCGTGTCTGCTCGGCGTGTTCAACAACACCGACAAGTCCGTCTCCGACATGGAATGGCTCATGGTCGATGGCCCGCCGCCCGGTGAGCCGCCGATCGCGCGCGATGGATTCAAGCCGGGGGATGTCACGGTTCAGGGCTTACCGTTGCTGAAGCCGCCTTATGGGCGCATCACGGCGATCGATCTGACGAAGGGCGCTATCGCCTGGCAGATCGCGCATGGCGCAACGCCCGATCAGATTCGCAATCATCCTGCGCTCAAGGGCGTTACGATCCCGCGGACAGGTCAGGCCGGCAAGCTTGGTCCGCTGGTCACGAAGACGATGGTCGTGTGCGGCGACGCCATCAATACCACAACGCCGTCAGGCCGGCGCGGCGCAATGCTGCGCGCTTATGATAAGAAGACCGGCGAGGAAAAAGGCGCAGTGTTCATGCCCGGCCCGCAGGTCGGCGCGCCGATGACTTACATGCTGAACGGATCTCAATACATCGTGCTGGCGATCGGCGGCGGCAACGTCCAGGGCGAGTTGATCGCCTTCCGCCTGCCGCGAGCGGCGGGGCCTAAGCTTTCGCCGGAATAAAATCCAGCGCCACGCCGTTGTTGCAATAGCGCAGGCCCGTCGGCGGCGGGCCGTCCTCGAAAATGTGGCCGTGGTGGCCGAGGCAGCGGGCGCAATGATACTCGACGCGCAGCATTCCCAGCGTTCTGTCGGCCTTGGTTTCAAAGGCGCCGGGCATGGATTGATAAAAGCTCGGCCATCCCGTGCCAGAATGGAATTTTGTCTTGGCGTCGAACAACGGCAATTGGCAGCCGGCGCAGACGAACACGCCCTGGCGGCTTTCATTTTCCAGCGGCGAAGTGAACGGGCGCTCGGTGCCTTCATGGCGCAGCACATCGAAGGCCTCGCCCGAAAGCCGCCCCTTCCAGTCGGAATCGCTCAGTTTGCGGAACGGCGAGTCTTCGTAAGCTTTGCCCGCTTCGGGCGCGAGATAGGAAACTTTGGCGCTGGCAGGGCCGCATGCCGAGACGAACGCCGCCGAGCCGATCAGAAGCATGTCGCGGCGGGAAAGAGCGGGGGCGGTGATCATGTGACCGTGAACTCCTTGGGCGCGTCCCTGTCTTACGCGATTCCTATCAGATCGGATCGCCGAACGCGAAGGCGTCCATGGCCAAAACGCTGTGATCGATGCTGGCGTGAATGCGCTTGCCGGGGCCGGGGCCGCCGGCGCCGAGCGCGACGAAGAGCGGCAGGATGTGTCCTCCGTTGGGTGGTTTTCCACAGCGTGCGGCGCGGCCTTGCGGTAATGCAGCAGGGCCTGTGCATCGCCGGCCTCGATATGCTGGTCGAGCCAGGCGCGAAAATCTTCGACCCAGTCCTGGCCCTGGGCGCCGGCGGGAAACTGGCCGCTGAAGAAGGCGCGCAGATTGTGCGTCGTCGAGCCTGAACCGATGATTGCCACGCCTTCTTCGCGCAGCGGCGCCAGCGCGCGGCCGATGCGGAAATGCCATTCCGGGCTTTGCATGAGGTCTATCGAGAGCGCGACGACGGGGATGTCCGCCAGCGGGGCCATCAGCATGAGCGGCGTCCACACGCCGTGATCGAACCCGCGTTGCGGATTAAGGCGCGGCGTAAAACCCGCGTCGGCAAGGAGCCCAGCCGCCGCAGCGGCGATCTCCGGGGCTCCCGACGCGGGATAACGCATGCGGTACAGAACGTCCGGAAAGCCGCCGAAATCGTGAATTGTCGATGGCGCCGGGCCGCTGGTCAGTTCCGGCCCGCCGGCGGCTTCGTAATGGGCCGACGCGACGATGATCGCCTTGGGCTTGTCCCACCTCCGGCCATAGGCCTCCAGGAAAGTCCGCGCCGGGCTTTGCTCGACCACGATCATGGGCGAGCCATGGCTGATATAGAGAGCGGGCTGGTTCATCGCCTCTATGTGGGCGCCCGCCTGCGGTTTCGGCAAGGGCGTGCTAAGAATCGCCTCGAAAACGGAACCCCAATGGCCGCGTCCAACCAGCCCCGCCGCTTCGGGAGCAGTTTTTTCCTCGCCGCGTTCGACCGTGCGCCGCTTCTGGGTGCGATCGCGGCGTTTGGCGTGGGTGCGGTTGCTTTGCTCGCCGCGGCGGCGCCGGCGGTACCCATGATCCGCGGCATCGATCTGCTCGAACATTTTATCGACGAGGCGCCGGAGTTCACGGTGAGCATCGTCGGCGTTTTACTGATGGCGCTCGCGGTCGGCCTGTACCGCCGATTGGACACGGCGTGGGGCGCGGCCTGCGTGTTGCTCGCCTTCATGGCCGGCTACGCCTTTTTCCGCCACGAGCATTACACAGCCGCCGGCATTTGCGCCGTAGCACTCGTCGGCCTGGCCGCGTCGCGGCGGGCGTTCTTCCGCCACGCGCAACTGGCTGCGCTCACGCCGCCGAGTTTCTGGTACTTAGCTGTCGCGGTTACGGCAGCGTGCGCGGTGATCGGCGCGCTGTTGTGGGCCGGCGCCCGTCATGGCTTCATCAATGCGCCGTGGTGGGCGCTATTCACCGGCCCGCATCTGGGACGGCCAGGCCGCGCCCTCGCCGTCGCGGCGATGACGAGCGCCGCGGTTGTCGCGTTCCGGCTGTTCTTCTCGCCGATCCGGCGGGCGCCGCCTGCGCCGGGGCCCGGCGATCTGGCGCGCGCGGATGCGATCATCGCGCAGTCGGATCGTCCACGCCCGGAAGCGCAACTAGCGTTCCTGCATGACAAGAGCTTCCTGTTTGTCGGCGAGCTTGCGTTCATGATGTTTGCGCGATCGGGGGGCAGTCTGATCGCAATGAGCGGGCCGATCGGCAAGCGCGCCGCCTGGCGCGAAGCGCTAACCGCCTTCCGCGCCGAGGCCGAGCGGCTTTCCATGCGGCCCGTTGTATATGCGGCGGCGCCAGACCTTCTGCCGGACCTGCTCGATCTGGGCTTTCGCGTGGAGAAGATCGGCGAAAATGCGATCGTCGATCTTAGGACGTTTTCCCTGTCTGGCGGCAAGAGGCAGGATTTGCGCACGGCGCGCAGACGTTTCGTGGCGCAGGAAGCCGCGGGTTTCGAGGTGGCCCTGCCGCCGCATGACAAAGCGTTCCTTGCCGCACTGAAACCGGTTTCCGACGCGTGGCTTGAGCGCCAGTCTGGCGGCGAGAAAGCATTCTCGCTCGGGCGTTTCGATGAAGGCTTCATCGCGCGCGCGCCAATCGCCGTCGTGCGCGTGCACGGCCGTATCATCGCCTTCGCCACGTTATGGACCACGCCAGACATGAGCGTTGCCAGCGTCGATCTCATGCGCCACCTTCCCGATGGTCCCCGCGGCGTAATGGATTTTCTGTTCGCCGAGTTGATCCTCTGGGCGCAAGCCGCGGGCTACCAGCAATTTGATCTGGGGATGGCGCCGCTGTCCGGGCTTGCAGAAGAGCGTTATGCGCCGCTTTTCGCCCGCTTCGGACGCTTCGTGTTCGAGCGCGCCGGCGCGTTGTACAATTTCGAGGGCCTGCGTAAGTACAAGGAGAAGTTCGCCGCTTCGTGGGAGCCGCGCTACATCGCAGCGCCCGGGGCATGGTCGATGCCGATTGTGCTTGCCGAGGCAGCGCTGCTTACCGCTGGCGGCGCGGCCGGCATGTTTGCGCGTAAGCCTAATACGGCGCCGGCCGATCGGCCTTGAGGCCGAGCATCGTGAGCAGATGCACCAGCAAAAAAATCGCCAATGCGCCGGACGCTATGATGATCGCGCGCCATGGCAGCAGGCGCGGTTTGAGCGGGTCCGCCGGCTGCATGCCGCGCCATGAGGCCAGAGCGAAAACCGCGCCGTCGATCGCAAGCACGATCAGCGTGACAGTGAGGTTCATGCCGGATTTGAACTCCGCGTCGACAGGCCATGCTCGGTCTTGGCCCAGTAGTGCGGGCGGATCGCCAAGTCCAGCGCGGCCATGAGCGCCGCGATCGTGCTCAAGGGCCAGTAAAGCGGCATGGTTAGCGCCGCCAGCGCGATGCGCCGGTCGCGCAACACAACGGAAGCAGTCGTGACGCTGTAAGCGGCAGTGGCGTATCCCGCCAGCGCGAGAGACCAATCAACGGCGCTGAGATTGAACGTCGGCGACACAAGTGCGTAGGCAAGCGCGGCGAATATCGGTCCATGTGCGAACGCCGAAACGATTGAGCCGCCGAGCATGATCTGCATCGCAAAAAATCCGCTTGCGCCAAGCTCGCGCATCGTCGCGGGCGGATCGCGCATCAGCACCAGCCAGGTCTGAATGTGGCCTTTGATCCAGCGCGTGCGTTGGCGCAGCCATGGCCAAAGCCGCGCCGGCGCTTCTTCCCACGTCGGCGGCGTTATGGCGCCCAGCCGCCAACCGTCCCGCGCCAGCCGATAGCCGATATCGGCATCCTCCGTGACGTTGAACGGATCCCAAGCGCCGGCGGCGGAGAGCGCGCTGGCGCGAAAATGGTTTGAGGTGCCGCCGAGCATCAAGGGCGCGCCCAGCCGGGCAAGAAACGGCATCAAGGTAAGAAACTGCACGGCGTATTCGGCGGCGAACTGGGATGAAATCCAGCCGCCGCCGTCGCCGTCGATCAGCAGCGGCGCCTGTACGCATCCCATGTCTTCGCCGCCGGCGGCAAATGCGTCGAGCGCGGCGCGTAGCTGGCGTGGATCGGGCGCGTCTTCGGCATCGTAGATGGTCACGAACTGGCCGCGCGCAAACGTGAGGGCGTAATTGAGCGCTTTCGGTTTTGTCCGCGGCGTCCCCGCCGGAACAACGATGATTTCGGCCTGGGCGGGCCACTCGATCTTTTTCGCAGCGTTCAGCGTATCTGCATCGTCCGCCTCCAGGACGATTTTCAGGTCGAGCTTATTGGCGGGATAATCGAGGCGCCGGAGGCGGCCGGCAATGGCCTCGACCATATTGGCTTCGCGGTAGAGCGGACAAAGGATGGTGTAGATGGGCAACTCGCCCTGCCAGCCTGTAGAGGCCGGCGCATCGGGCGCCGGCGGGGAGAGCGCCGAGGCGGCCGCCAGGAGCCTCCACAGCGTGAATACGCTAAACAATACGAATAGCGCGATACGGATCGCCAGCGGCGCGGCGAGTAAGGCGGCGAGACACACGCCGCTCAGGATCAGCAGCACCATGATTTGCGTGATGTAAAAACGGCGGCGCGCCGATAGAATTGGCGCAGCGTGCGCCAGCGAAAACCGCGCGGCGCGTTCTGCGCGCTCCATGGCGCTCTGCTCGTCCTGCAGCTTACCCGTCCGCATCGCCTCTCGCCCGCTACAACCAGACAAGAAAGCAGCCCGGGGATCAAGAACAACGTTAGCTAGACGGCGCCCAGGCAGATAGCAGCCGCGGAGCGGCGGCGGTCCTGCGCGGGCCCGCGATCGAAAACGCCGCGTAGGCCGAGGTTGGAAAGCGGTCGCGCAGGCCAAGCGCCTGCGCTGAGTGATCGTTTGATTGCCCGGCGAGGTCGGCCGCCAGGTCGTGCAGGCCGGGATTGTGTCCGATCACCAGCACCGCCTTGCCGCCGGCGCGGACCGCTTCATCCCAAACCGTCTCGGCGCGCGCCATGTAGAGCGCGTCCAGGAAGGTTGGGGCCGCGGTGAAACACGAGGCCAACGCCGCATAGGTCTGGCGCGTGCGCAACGCCCCGGAAACCAGGATGCGGTCCGGCGCCAGTCCGGCTTTGGCAAGGGCCGCGCCGGCCTCGGCGGCTTGGCGCCGGCCGCGGTCGGTGAGGCCCCTGGATTTGTCATCCTCGGCTTCGTGCTCGCGAACGGCTTTGCCATGGCGCAGGAGAATCAGCACGTCCATCGGTCCGGGTTATACAAAACCCCACGCGGCCTGCCATCGCAGGCTTTTGGCGGCTGATCAAAGCTCTGTTAGAGAGCGCTCCATGTCGGATTCGCACGCGCTACTCCAGGCCGCCCGCGCCTGGCCGTTTGAACAGGCCCGGTTGCTGATTGAGCGGCGCAAACGCGCGCCCAAGGACGGGCCGGTGGTTTTCGAGACGGGCTACGGCCCGTCCGGCCTGCCGCATATCGGCACCTTCGGCGAGGTGGCCCGCACCTCGATGGTGCGCCACGCCTTCCGCACGCTGACAGATGATAAAATCCCCACCCGCCTGATCGCATTTTCGGACGACATGGACGGGTTCCGCAAAGTGCCCGGCAATGTGCCAAAGCAGGAGATGCTGAGGGAATATCTCGGTAAACCGCTGTCGGAAGTGCCCGATCCATTCGATATGGGGCACCCGAGTTTCGCCCATCACAACAATGCGCGTCTGCGCGCATTCCTGGATTCATTCGGGTTCGAATATGAATTTTATTCCTCGACCGAACAGTACAAATCGGGCGCTTTCGACGAGACGCTGCTGAAAATGCTCGAGCGGTTCGACAAGGTCATGGAGATCATGTTGCCGACGCTTGGCGAGGAACGCCGCGCGACCTATTCGCCGTTCCTGCCTATTAGCCCGACGACGGGGCGCGTATTGCAGACGCCGACGCTGGAGCGCAACCTCGCCAACGGCACGATCGTGTTTCAGGACGAAGACGGCCGAAAGGCCGAAACGCCGGTCACCGGCGGGCGCGTGAAGGTGCAGTGGAAGCCCGACTGGGCGCTACGCTGGACCGCGCTCGGCGTTGACTATGAAATGGCCGGCAAAGACCTCATCGACAGCGTGAAAGTCTCATCGGCGATCTGCCGGGCGCTCGGCGGCGCGCCGCCGGAGGGCTTTAATTACGAACTGTTCCTCGATGAAAACGGCGAGAAGATTTCCAAGACCAAGGGCAACGGCATCGCGGTCGAGGACTGGCTTAAATATGCGCCCGCCGAAAGCCTTTCGCTCTATCAGTTCCACAAGCCGAAGAGCGCCAAGAAGCTTTATTTCGACGTGATCCCGAAGACGGTGGACGATTACCTCTCGTTCCTGCACGCCTATCCGGGGCAGACCGAAGCTGAGCGGCTGGAAAACGCGGTTTGGCACATCCATTCCGGAAACCCGCCGGCGCCGGGCGCTGATATTTCCTTCGCGCTGCTGCTGAATCTCGTCAGCGCCGCGAATGTCGAATCGAAGGAGAGTCTCTGGCGCTTCATCTCGAAATACGCCCCGGCCGTGACGCCGCAGACCGATCCGTTTCTGGATCGGCTGGTCGGTCATGCGCTGGCCTATTACGCCGATTTCGTAAAGCCGAAAAAGGTGTTCCGCGCGCCGACGGACAAGGAACGCGCTGCGCTTGAGGATTTGAGCACGCGGTTCGCGGCGCTGCCGGCCGACGCGCGCGCCGAGACGATACAGAACGAGGTCTACGCCGTTGGCAAGGAGCACGGCTTCGAGCCGCTGCGCGATTGGTTCAAGGCGATTTATGAGATTCTGCTGGGGCAGGAACAGGGGCCGCGCTTCGGCTCGTTCGTGGCGATCTTTGGTATTCCCGAAACGCGGACGCTTATCGAGACGGCGCTCAGGGGCGAACTGGTCAGGGCTGCCTGAAATCTGCGCTCGCCGGTTTGAGGGCCGGCGAAACTGAGTTAGTGTTCCCGCGGGGTGGGCGGAGACGAGCGATGCGCAATGCGGTCGCAATTTTGCTGCTTGGCTTAGCCCTTGCCTCGCCCGCGCATGCCCAATCGGCGGCGTCTTTGTACGCATCAGGCGAATTTCGCGGCGCCGCCGACAGGGGCGAGCAGGAGGGCGGCGCTGCTGGGTATTTGATCGCCGCGCGCGCGCTGCTGGCAATGGCCATAGTTGATTTCCGAGGGGCGGACGCCGCCGCTTGGCTGGATCGTGCGCAGCGCGACGCTGAAGCGGCTTTGTCCGGTGCGCCGAATTCGGTGCAGGCGCGCCTGCAATTGGCTACCGCCCTCGGCATGAAGGGCCGGCGTGCATCGCTAGAGGAGGCGATAAACGCCGATTACGCACGGCGCGGGCGCGCGCTGATAGAGGACGCGCTGAAGCGCGCCCCGCAAGACTCTTCGGCTCACGCTTTGCTGGGCGTTTGGAACCTTGAGGTCGTGCGCCGCGGCGGCGTACTTGGCTCAGCCTTCATGGGCGCATCGACCCGCGCTGGCATACGCGCCTTTGAACGGGCACGGGTGCTTGCGCCGAGCGATCCGGTGATCGCTTTCCAGTATGGGCTGGCGCTGCTCTCGCTCCATCCATCGCGTTATGCCGGCCAGGCCGGCGCGCTGTTCGAGGCGGCCGCCAATTGCGCGCCGCGCGATGCGTTTGAAGCCAATATGCGCGACGAGGCGCGCCGGCTTTCGAACGTGCTCACGAGTGAGGGGCCGGTCGTGGCGGCTGCAACGGCAGCGGCGGCATATCTTTGATTATTGGCTGGCCCAGACGATGCGGCCGATCCATTCGACATCCGCGGCCTTGATCGTGCGCGTGGGATAAGCGGGATTGAGCGAGATCAGTTCGACGACCTGGTCGTTACGGCGGCCGAGTTGCTTGGCCATCACCTCGCCCTCGACCGTACGCAGCACGATACGGTCGCCGCGCCGCACCGGCGCGCCGGGCTGCACGACGACGACGTCGCCGGCGCGATAAACCGGCAGCATGGAATCGCCGTTGATCTCAAGGGCGTATACGCGCTCCTCGCCGAGGCCGGGAAAATGCACCGTCTCCTCGGCGCCAACCGGAAAGCCGGCGTCATCGAAAAAGCCGTGCGCGCCGGCGCGGGCCAGGCCGACGATGGGAATCGAACGCCCGGCCTCGCTGCCCCGTCCCATGAGCAACGCGGCGAATTCGTCAAAGCCGGCGCCCGCCGCTTGCAAGGCGCGCGACAGACTTTCCGTGGAAGGCCAGCGCGCCTTGCCGTCAGCGCCCATGCGTTTGGAGCGATTGAACGTGGTCGGGTCTAGCCCGGCGGCGCGCGCCAGCCCCGAGGCGGTAAGACCGCGCCGGGCCGCCAGGGCGTCGATCGCCCGCCAGATCTGGGCGTGCTGCATGCCGCCCCTCCCACGTGGACGCTGCCTTCAACGCTCTCTATACTCACCCAAACAGGAATATCAACCTATAAAAGGCGAAAAATCCTGCAACTGAAGCGGGCCTATAAAGTTTGCGCGGCTATCGACTGGGCCGAGGCCGAGCGCGCCGGCGTCTATACCGGCGCGCCGGTCGATCGGGCCGATGGCTTTATTCATCTATCGACCGGCGATCAGGTCGCTGAGACCTTACGGCGGCATTTCGCCGGCCGGACCGGCCTGGTCCTGGTCGCGTTGGACATAGAGAAGCTGGGCGAGGCTGTCCGTTGGGAACCCTCGCGGGGCGGTGCGCTGTTTCCGCATGTCTACGGCCTGCTGCCCGCCGCGGCGGCGATAAGCGTGATGCCTGTGCCCGATGATGCCGACGCGCGGAGCGCTTTCGCCGCGCATTTGCATGCGGGGGCGTCGTGATTGCCGATTTCGGTGTTGCCGCGCTGCGATCGCTGCCGCCGGAGACGGCGCATCGGGCCGCGCTGGCGGCTCTGCGCGCTGGGCTAGGGCCGCGCGCGCGCGCGGATGAATATCCCTCGCTGCGCACGAACATAGCCGGCCTGGACCTGCCAAATCCGATCGGCTTGGCTGCGGGATTCGACAAGGACGCTGTTGCGCCCGATGCGCTGCTTGCCGCCGGGTTCGGCTTTGTCGAGTGCGGTACGGTTACGCCCCGTCCGCAGGCTGGCAATCCGCGCCCACGGCTGTTTCGCCTTCCCGAGGACGGCGCCGTGATCAATCGGATGGGCTTTAACAATGCGGGTTTGGAGCGGTTTTGCACGCGTCTGGCGGCGCGAAAGCGGCGCGGAATCATCGGCGCCAATGTCGGCGCCAACAAGGATAGCGAAGATCGCGCTGGCGATTATGCGATTGGCCTCTCGCGGGTCTGGCCGCACGCCTCCTACGTTACCATCAACATTTCTTCGCCAAACACGCCGGGCCTGCGCGGCTTGCAGGAGCGCGGCGCGCTTGAAGATTTACTCGGCCGTGTGGGCCTCGCGCGCCAGGCCGCGACCGCCCTTCACGGCGCGCGGCCTGTCTTTCTGAAGGTCGCGCCCGATCTGGATAATGCCGCGATAGCGGACATCGCCGAACGCGCCGTCGCCGCGAAAATCGACGCGCTGATCGTATCCAACACAACGATTGATCGGCCTGCGTCCTTGAAGGGTGCGGCGCGGGGAGAGACCGGCGGTCTTTCCGGCAGGCCTGTCTTCGAGAAATCGACCCGCGTGCTGCGCGCGTTTTCAGATGTGCTGGGCGGCCGCGTTGGCCTGATCGGCGCGGGCGGCGTCGATAGCGGCGCTGCGGCTCTGGCCAAGATCAGGGCCGGCGCCAGCGCCGTGCAACTCTACACGGCTTTGGCCTATGCCGGTCCCGGCCTGGTTCGGCGGATCGCGCGCGATCTGGCGGCCGCTTTGGCCGCCGAGGGGTTCTCCAGCGTGGCGGAAGCGGTTGGCAAACGTTAATCGCTTTCGCTTCAACGCAGAAAAGCGGCGCGCGCCGCCCGTTGTGGATGCGCCCTCTCGACCGGCTGAAGAGGCTGAGGCAGAACCTGCTTTCAGTCTAGAAGGATCGCTCCCTTGAGCCTGCGCATCGTCGATGCCGAATTGCCGCTCGATCAGGCCTACGACCTCCTGCACAAAACCCTGGCTGCGTGGGCCGGCGGCAAGGCGGATCCCTGGCAACATGACGGCGAAGAGGGCGCGAGCTTTTCTACCCGCGAGGACGTCTATCTATTCGTCATGCGCAACGCCAAGCGCGTAGCGATCGGGGCTGCGCTGACGGCAAGAGACAAGGAAATTTTCCGCATCGAAATACCGCGCAAGGCGCCGGCGAGCGACCGCAAGCGCGCGGCGATTGTCACCGGCGAGGGCGATGAGCTTTACCTGATGGCTTCGGCGGATGAATTGCGCCGGCAGAATATCCGCGAGCCGTTCAAGCGCCTTGCCGGCGCGCCGAACATCAAACGTGCGTCCGTAGCCGAACGCGACTACGTGCTGATTGGGCCGCTCGGCGAAGACAAGACCGCCGACGCCCTGCTTTCCCTGGCCGCCCTCAGCCCGCTGTTCGAAAAGCACGTGGAGACTCTGGCCGCGCTTGCCGGACGGTCAGACGAGCGGGAAGAAACCGAACTCTACGCCGTAACGCCTAGCGTGACCGGCGCGCACCGGGTCCACGCCAAAGTTGTCGATGCCCTGTTCACGATGCTGCGCGGCGCCGGTTTCCAGGTCGCCGAGTTGAGCAACGGGCCGATCCGCGCCGATTTCGCCGTCGCACGAGCCGATGGGGCGATCGCGTTCGAGATTCGGGCGGACGCCGAACTCAACGATTTTCTAAAGGCGCTGGGGCAATTGGCGCTGATCGCGCCGGCCGGCGGGGCGTTTCGGCGCGCGCTCGTGGCGCCGTCGCCGCAGACCTCGCTTGGCGGGGCGCTGGCGCCGTTCGAGGCCACGTTCCGCGAATTGGGAATCTGGGTTCTGCTCTACGATTTCAAGGACGGCGCGGTGAACATCTGGACCGCGGCGGCGCCGGCGGACCTGCCGGCCGAACTGCGCAAACTGTTTCCTTAAATCTGCGGACGGGCCTTTCGCGGCCCGCCGGCGCAGGGCTAAGCTCGCCTCGTGGTGATGGGGAACTTTCTACGCGCGCGGATTTGGCTGGCCGTGCTGGCCGGCGCCCTTACCACGGCTGGCTGCGCCAGCGGTGGCGGGGGCGGCGCGATCGCCGTGTCGCCGCCACCGCCTCCGCCGTCACCGGCGACTTACCTTAATCCGCCGCTGACGATCCCGGCTGCGCCGGCGGGGGTAAACACCGCCGAATACAACGCCAATTACGGCGTCGGCGCCACTGGCGCTGCGGCGGCGTGGAGCCGGGGCTATACCGGCGCCGGAATCAAGATTGGCGTTGTCGACGATGGGATCGTCGCGCCGAGCGATCCCTCTTATGCCGAACTCGTGGGCCGGATCGATACCGCCAATTCGATCGACGCGCGCTCTCTGCTGCCGATAACGTCGCCGAACTATCGCAATCAATTGAACTCGACATTGTCGCACGGCAGCGAATTGTCTTCGCTTATCGCCGGCAATCTCAACGGCCAGCAAACCGTCGGCGTCGCGTATGGCGCGACCATACTGGCCGTGCGCACGGACAACGGCGCCGACTCCTTTGAGGACGCCGATCTTGCCAATGGCCTGAACTACGCGGTTTCCCAGAACGTCAAAGTGGTGAACTTCTCGCTCGGTTCGTCCGCGCCAATCGGCCCGGCGTTTCAGAGCGCGTTGGCCAACGCAACGGCCGCCGGCGTGATCGTCGTCGTGTCGGCGGGCAATGACGGTCCCAACGCGACGGAAGTTAACTATCCCGGGCGCTTCGCCATCGATGCCAGCGTCGGTCGCGGGTTGATGATTGTCGCTGGCGGCGTCAATGCCGATGGCACGTTCAACACCAGATCGAACGTTGCCGGCTCGGCGGCGAATTTCTACATGACGGCGCCGGGTTGGGAGATCGTCGTGCCGGATTACGGCCCGGCTGGCCCGGTGCCCGGGTTCCAGGCGTGCGGCGCGGCAGCCGGCCTTGCCGCCAATCTCTGCCAGATCCAGGGCACGTCCTACGCCTCGCCCCAGATCACCGGCGCGGTCGCGTTGCTTCTGCAGGCGTTTCCAGGAATGACGCCTGTGCAGATCGTCCAGTTGATCCTCAATTCCACTGACGATCAGGCCGCGCCCGGCATCGATTCTGTGACCGGGCATGGGCGGCTCAACCTGGTAAAGGCGTTTCAGCCGGCTGGTATGGTTGCTGTGCCGCTCAGCGCTGTAGCGAGCGTCTCGGCTGGCGCGGAGATCGGCGTTAGCGGCGCGGCGTTTGGCGATGCCTTTCACCGCGCGGACAATTGGCGCGCTGTCGGTTTCGACAAGTATGGACGCTCGTTTGAGGTTTCTCTGGCGCCGTCCTGGCGCACGTCTGGACGGATGGACAGGGCGCGCGATCCTGCGCCATTGCTTTGGAAAAGCGGCGCGCAGGGGCCGAATGGCCTGACAACGTCATTTGCGTTAGCCGAAACCGCGCCGCCAGCGGCGGCCGGCATAATCGGCGAACTGCCGCAGACGGCTTTCCGTAGCGAATTTTCCCTCGGAGAAGGAAGGCGCATGGCGTTCGCCAATGGCGTGGCCGCCGCGCCATCCGCCACGCCAATGGAAATGTCGGGCCACATGGCGTTCGCCGGCTACGATCATGGCGCGGCGCTGATGCAGGATATCGGCAAAAGCGGGCGCCTGTCCGTCGTTGCGCAGGACGGCGTCTTTTCGCTCGGTCGGCTCTACGGCCAGAGCGCCCGGCGCGGCGTGCTGGCGCGGGTCGATTATTGGCGCGGGCCGGCTTCGGTCGGCGCCTCGATTGGCTCGGTCGTGGAAAATGGATCTGTGCTTGGCACGACGTGGGCAGGCGCGGTGGGCGCGGCGCCGGAGGCGATGACGCGCTTCATAGGCATTTCCGCCAGAATGCGCCTAGCGCCGGGACTCGACGCGAGCGTGGATACGGAATTTGGCGGCACAAAAACGTCCGGCGGGCCGCGCTGGCTCTCCACCGGCGGCGAATTGATCACCAGCGCCGGCATTGCCAGCCTGGGATGGGACACCATCCCCAGATCGGTACGCCAATGGCTGCCGCACGCGGCCGGCAAACTCACGTTCTCCGTAAGCCAGCCGCTGCGCGTCGAAAGCGGCGCATTTTCGGTGCTTCTGCCCACGGCGAATGATTGGGGCCGGCAAAGCCTGACCTTCGCGCCGCAGGCGATTCCGGCGACGCCGAGCGGGCGCGAGATCGATACAAGCGTGACCTATTCGCTCTGGGCCGCCGACAATCTCACGGCGCGTGTGAGCGCGACCTACGCGAGCGAGCCGGGGCATAATCGCGAGGCTCCAGCCGAGAAGGCGCTGACGTTTGGGATGCGCTACGGCTTTTAGGCCAATGCCGCAACGCCGAGCGCTTCGAGCAGGCGCTCGTCGCGATCTTCGCCAGGGTTGTCGGTCGTCAGCAAACGATCGCCGACAAAAAGGGAATTGGCGCCAGCCAGCAGGCAGAGCGCCTGCAATTCCTCGGTCATGTCTTCGCGGCCGGCGGCGATCCGCACCACCGATTGCGGAAACACGATCCGTGCGGTTGCGATCCAGCGCACGAAGTCGAGCCCGGAAATGCCGGCTTTGTCGGCCAGCGGCGTGCCGGGGATGGGCACCAGCCGGTTGATCGGAACGGATTCCGGGTGAGGCCGCATCTTCGCCAGTTCGACCAGCAGATCGGCGCGGTCCTCCGGCCGTTCGCCCATGCCGAAAATGCCGCCGCAGCACAGCCTCATCCCTGCTTCGCGACACAGCGCCAGCGTATCGAGCCGATCCTGATAGGTGCGCGTGCTGACGACGGACGAATAATAGTCCGGCCCGGTGTCAAGGTTGTGGTTGTAGTAGTCGAGGCCGGACTCAGCCAGGCGCTCGGCCTGTGGCGCCGTCAGCATGCCGAGAGTCATGCAGGTTTCGAGTCCCGCCGCCTTGACTCCTTCGATCATTGTGCAGATCGCCTCGACATCGCGGTCTTTCAGTTCACGCCAGGCCGCGCCCATGCAGAAGCGCTGAGCGCCGCCGGCCTTCGCCGCTTGCGCCGCCTCAATCACCGCGTCGGCGGCCATCAGTTTGCCCGCCTTGAGTCCCGTATCGAAATGCGCCGACTGGCTGCAATAGCCGCAATTTTCCGCACACCCGCCCGTCTTGATAGAAAGCAATTGCGAGCGCTGAACGGCGTTCGGTTCAAAGTGCGCTCTCAGTGCGGCCTGCGCGTCAAAGATCAGGTCCGCGAACGGGCGGGACGCAATGGCCAGAATTTCGTCGCGCGTCCAATCGTGGCGTACGTCCGGCGCAGTGGAAGATGTCATGCGATCGGCTCCTTCAAGCGTCGTCGCTAAGAGACTGTCCCGTCCAGGGCAAGTTCTGGTTTCGATAAAAGTTGACCGATCGTCATTTTGGGGTGAGATTGCCGCAAACAAAAGAAAATAGCGGGAGAGGAAGCCAATATGACGGTTGCCGATATTCTCGAAATTGCTGAAAGCAAGCGAGAGCGCTCAAAAGCGGCGAATCGGCATGCCATCCTCACGGCGGCCCGGCGCGTTTTCGCCGATCTGGGGTATGACGCGACCACCGTGCGCGACATTATCCGGGGCACCGACCTCGCCTCGGGCACGTTCTACAATTACTTCAAGTCGAAAGAAGAAGTGTTCGAGGCGCTGCAGGACGACAGCGCCCATCGCTTCCGCGCGCTGCTGCAGGAGCAATGCGCCCGCGCCAGGACGTTTGAGGAATTTGTGCGCCGAACGCTGGATACTTATTTCCGCTTCCTCGCCGACGAACTGGCGAGCGGGCGGATATTGCAGCGGCCCGACGCACCGTTCACGCACCGGGTTGATACGCCGGAAATGAAGGCGATCTTTCGGGAGGTGCGCAGCGAGATCGAGCGCACGCTTGGCCGCGGAATCGCGCCCGGACTTGATCCGGACTATCTCGCTGCCGCCTCGATTGGCATTGCGCGCGAGGTAGGCGAACGGATGTTGCTGCGGCGGGATAACGATGTTGATCACGCCAGCGCGTTTTGCGCCGACCTGATCATCAAGGGCGTCGGCGCGCACGCATAATCATCGCGTGAGCAAATCCACCGCTTTAGGCGCAAAATAAGTGATGATGCCGTTGGCGCCGGCCCGTTTGAACGCCAGGAGCGTTTCCATCACGGCGCGATCCTCATCGATCCAGCCGTTCGCGCCCGCGGCCTTGATCATCGCATATTCGCCCGACACCTGAAAAACGAATGTCGGCAGCGCGAAAGTCTCTTTTACGCGGTGAAGAATATCGAGATAGGCAAGGCCCGGCTTGACCATGAGCATGTCCGCGCCTTCGGCAATATCGAGGGCTACTTCCTTCAGCGCTTCTTCCGAATTGCCCGGATCCATCTGGTAGGTTTTCTTATCGCCGCGCAGCGCCGCGGCCGAGCCGATGGCTTCGCGGTACGGGCCATAGAACGCAGAGGCGTATTTGGCGGCATAGGCCATGATCATCACATCATGCTTGCCGGCTTTTTCCAGCGCGGCGCGGATGGCGCCGACGCGCCCATCCATCATGTCGGAGGGCGCGATGATGTCGGCGCCGGCGTCGGCCTGCACCAGCGCCTGATCGACGAGGCGTTTGACCGTCTCGTCATTGGCGATCACATCGCCCTGGAGCACGCCGTCATGGCCATGATCCGTGAACGGATCGAGCGCGACATCGACCATCAGACCCACGCCGGGCGCGGCGTCCTTCATGGCGCGCACCGCTTCGCAGACGAGGCCCTTCGGATTGGCCGCTTCGCTGCCGACATTGTCTTTCTTGGCGCCGTCAATGTGCGGAAACACGGCGATCGCCGGGATGCCTGCGGCCTGGGCCCATTCGGCGGCCTCGGCTGCGGCCTTAACGTTCAGCCGGTCCACGCCCGGCAAGGCAGAGACCGCAACCCGGTCATCCTTGCCGTCGTGAACGACGATCGCCCAAATCAGGTCGCTGACGCCAACTTGGTGCTCGCGGACCAGGTTGCGGATCCAGGGCGCGCGGCGCAGACGGCGCGGGCGCGCCGCGGGAAACGAGGCGGAATAGGGAAAAGTGGACATTCTTTGAGAGTTGTTCGCAAATAGCCGCGACGAATGACCTGATCATCATCTATCGCAAGACGGGAAAACCAAGACTATACTATCAACGAGGGATGAAGACCGCGCGATAGGCAAAGATGAGACCGGAAGACGTTAAGACCTTCGAGGAAGCCGTCGCCCGGATCAAGGGCGAGGGGCGCTACCGGGTGTTCGCAGACATCATGCGCAGCCGGGGCCGCTATCCGCATGCGCGCCTGCGCCTGCCGGACGGCGGGCACAAGGACATCGTGGTCTGGTGCTCGAACGATTATCTCGGCCAGAGCCAGCACGAGGACGTCCTCGGCGCCGCGCACCAGGCGATCGAAACGGTCGGCGTCGGGGCTGGCGGAACGCGCAATATTTCCGGCACCACCTCCTATCACGTCGATCTGGAGAAGGAGCTGGCGAGCCTGCACGGCAAGGAAGCCGCGCTCCTGTTCACCTCCGGCTATGTGTCAAACGACGCCACGCTCTCGACGTTGGTAAAGCTGTTCCCCGATCTCTGGATATTCTCGGACTCGAAGAACCACGCCTCGATGATCGAGGGGATCAAGCGCCATGCGTGCAACGTGCGTATTTTCCGCCATAACGATTTGCAGCACCTCGAAGCGATGCTGAACGAGGCGCCGGCTGAGGCGCCCAAGCTGATCGCCTTCGAGAGCGTCTATTCGATGGACGGGGACGTAGCCCCGATCGGCGCGATCTGCGACATCGCCGAAGCCTATGGAGCAATGACCTATCTCGACGAAGTCCACGGCGTGGGCCTCTACGGCGAAAACGGCGGGGGCGTGGCTGAGCGCGACGGCGTTATGCATCGCGTCGATTTCATTGAAGGCACGCTGGCCAAGGCGTTCGGCACGATGGGCGGTTACGTTACCGGGCCGACCACGGCGATCGACGCGATCCGGCTGGCCGCGCCAGGCTTTATTTTCACCACGTCGCTGGCGCCATCGATCGCGGCGGCGGCGCTGGAAAGCGTGCGCGTCGTAAAGGCCTGCCCGCACATGCGCGACCGGCTGGCCGAGCGCGCCGAGCGGCTGAAAAATCTCCTCGCTGAGGCGGGCCTGCCGGTTATGCCGTCGACGACGCATATCGTGCCGGTGCTGGTGGGCGATGCGTCGCTGTGCAAGGCGATCTCGGATGAATTGCTCTACGTGCATGGCGTCTATGTGCAGCCGATCAACTATCCCACCGTCGCGCGCGGCCAGGAGCGTCTGCGCTTTACGCCGACGCCGTTCCATGACGACGCGCTGATGGACAAACTCGTCGAGGCGATGAGCGTCGTCTGGGCTAAGTTCATGACCAACAAAGCGGCCTGACGGGCCATGCCCGACGCCGGCGGCGAACGGCCAGAAGCGCGGGACGTGATCTTCGAATTTGTCACACAAGGCGCGTATATGCGCACGGCCGCGGTCGATGTGGCCAGCGGAACCGAGGCGGTGATCGTCGGCCCGGCAAACGCCGCGCGCCACGATTTGCAGGCGCTGGCGCTGCGCAAGCTGAAGCATCTTTTGGAGCAGCACCAGCAGCAGCAATAGGGATCGCGGATGCGCGGGTGGGTCGGTATTGCCGTCGTAGCGCTGATCGCGCTGGCCGGATTTTGGGTGTGGCGGGACTACCAGACCTGGCTGGCGCTCGGGCCCAGCGAGGTTTCCGCCGACGTTCGCGGCTGGATCGCGGTCACGCAGCAAGGCCTCCTTGAGGGACGCGACGGGCTGGACACGACCCGCTACGACAAGACGATCGCGGAGCAAAAAGAATGCGCGTTCCTTGGCGGTTATTTGCCCAAGCGTGAGGGGCAGCGCCCGCATGTCGGCCACTGGATCGCGCCGCATCGCCAACTCGATCAGTTCGCGGCGCCGGACATGAAGAAGCGCGGCGAGGCCTTGTTCACCGAAGCCGCGGCGCAGGACGCCGAAAGGCTGACGATCAAGAAAAGCGCCATCGAGATCGGAACCGACGCGCTGTTCGTGAAGAAAGCCGGCGCGACGGCGGAAAGCGAAGCCGGGCACGTTCACACGAATGATGGCGCGCTGCATGTCATCGTCGGCGCGGCGGATGCGGCGACCGTCATCGAAACGGAATGGGGACAGGCCCATCCCCTTGCTGGCCGCGGCAATCTCCCCGACGGCTATGTCATGGTCTATGCGCCGCGAAACGAACGGGAACTGGTGATCGCACAGCGCATCGTGATCGCAGCGATCGGCCACGTAGGCGATTACCGATGCGTCAATCTCAGCGCAGGAGAGCAGCGGCCTTAGCCGCCGGACGCCTCACGGCTCCTTGCGCCGCACGCCTTTGCCCAGCCCGATCTTCTTGGCGAATTCGGAGCGGCGGGCGGCGTAGGAGGGGGCGACCATCGGATAATCGGCCGGCAGGCCCCAGCGCTTGCGGTAATCCTCCGGCGACATATCGTAGGTCGAGCGCAGGTAGCGCTTCAGCATTTTCAGCTTCTTGCCGTCTTCCAGACAGATGATGAAATCGTTGTGGACGGATTTGTTGGCCGCAACGGCTGGCTTTTGCTTATCGCCCAGTTTTTCTTCTTCGCCACGCGCCAAGCCCAGCATGGTCCTGTGGACGGAGCGGATCAGCTCCGGCAGTTGCTCCATGGCGATCTTATTGTTGGCCGCGAAGGAGGCCACGACATTGGCCGTCATGCGAAGAGCTTCGTCCGCCCTGATAGGATCGCCGGAGTCATCGCGCATGGGCATACCTTGAGTTCACTTGGTATTTTGTCTCGTCGCTAGACTATAAAGCGCGAATGCTGACCCAGTTCAAGTATTGCGGCGAAGCTGCAAAATATAGTGGCCGGTTGGTCGCCCCCTTCCGCGGCGATCCCCGCGACCATATATGGCGCTTTCCTTAGTCCGGGGCGGCGCCTATCGTGGCCGCAGATTCCGTTTCGAGGTTTTCATGTCACCAGCCGCGTCCCGGTCTTCGGCGGCCGCCGACCGCTTTTTCAGCCAGGACTTGAAAGAGGCCGATCCGGACCTTTTTCAGGCCATCCAAGACGAATTGGCGCGCCAGTCGCGGCAGATTGAACTGATCGCTTCGGAAAACATCGTGTCCAGGGCCGTGCTTGAGGCCCAGGGTTCGGTGCTGACCAACAAATACGCCGAGGGTTATCCGGGAAAGCGCTATTATGGCGGCTGCGACTATGTCGATGTCGCCGAGAGCCTGGCGATCGAGCGCGCCAAACGCCTGTTCGACTGCAAGTACGCGAATGTGCAGCCCCATTCCGGCAGCCAGGCCAACCAGGCCGTATTCAATGCGCTGCTGCAGCCGGGCGACGTGATCCTCGGCCAATCGCTTGCCGCCGGCGGCCACCTCACTCACGGCGCCGCGCCGAACCAATCCGGCAAGTGGTTCAAGGCCGTGCAATATGGCGTGCGCGCCGAAGATGGGCTGATCGACTATGACGAAGTCGAGCGCCTTGCGAACGAGCACAAGCCGAAGCTGATCATCGCCGGCTTCTCGGCCTATTCGCGCGTCGTCGATTGGGCGCGGTTCCGCAAGATTGCAGACGGCGCCGGCGCGCTCCTGATGGCCGATATGGCGCATGTCGCCGGTCTGGTCGCCGCCGGGCTTTATCCCTCGCCGCTGCCGCACGCGCATGTGACGACCACGACCACGCACAAGACGTTGCGCGGGCCGCGCGGCGGGTTGATTCTCAGCAACGATGAAGACATCGGCAAAAAGCTGAACTCGGCGATCTTTCCCGGCATTCAGGGCGGGCCGCTGATGCACGTGATCGCCGCCAAAGCGGTGGCGTTTAAGGAAGCGCTCGCGCCGGAATTCAAGATTTACGCGAAGAACGTGATCGAGAATGCGCGCGCACTCGCCGATCGGCTGACCGAAAACGGCCTCGCGATCGTCGCGGGCGGCACCGATTGCCATCTCGCGCTGGTGGACCTGCGGCCAAAGAAGATCACAGGCAAGGCGGCCGAGAAGACGCTCGAAAACGCCGGCATGACCTGCAACAAGAACGCGATCCCGTTCGATCCGGAAAAACCGATGGTCACCAGCGGCATCCGCGTCGGTTCGCCGGCGGCGACCACGCGCGGCTTCGGCCCGGCGGAATTTCGCCAGGTCGCGGACATGATGGTCGAAGTGATCGACGCCTACGCGCGCTCGAACGGCGACAACACGGCTACAGAAGAAGCCGTGAAGAAAAAAGTCGAGGCGCTTACCGCGCGCTTTCCGATCTATCAGGCGTAACGCGCATGCGCTGTCCCTTCTGCCAGAACGAAGACACCCAGGTTAAAGACTCGCGTCCGACCGAGGACGGCGCCTGCATCCGCCGCCGCCGCCAATGCGAAAAATGCGGTTCGCGCTTCACTACGTTCGAGCGCGTGCAATTGCGGGACCTCATTGTGCTCAAGCGTTCGGGCCGGCGCTCGCCGTTCGATCGCGACAAGCTGGTGCGCTCGCTTCAGATCGCGCTGCGCAAGCGCCCCGTCAACGAAGACCAGATCGAGCAGATGGTGTCTGGCATTGTGCGCCGGCTTGAAAGCCAGGGCGAAAACGAAATTCCTTCGCAGGCGATCGGCGCGATGGTGATGGACGCGCTCGCCAAGCTCGATCCGGTCGCTTATGTGCGCTACGCCTCGGTTTACCAGGACTTCAAAGAGACCAAGGATTTCGCCGAGTTCCTTGAAGCCAAGGGCTTGGGCGGGGAATGAGCGCCGCCGCCAGCGTGGCGAAAGCCGGCGTCAAACGCCCGCGCGTTACGCTGAAGCTGGCTACCTCCCTCGACGGAAAGATCGCCACGCCGACCGGCGAAAGCCAGTGGATCACCGGCGCGCGCGCCCGCGCGATGGGGCACGAATTGCGCGGCGTGCATGGCGCGATCCTGGTCGGCGCAGGCACGGTAAAGGCTGACGATCCCGAACTAACGGCGCGCGGCGAAGAGCCCCCGGCGCGCCAGCCCTTGCGGATCGTGCTCGATTCAAAATTGCGCCTGTCGCTCGATAGCCAATTGCTGAAGACGATCGCGTTTGGTCCGGTGCTGGTCGCCGGCTGCGCCGGCGCTGCGCCAGCGGCGAAAAAGGACATTGAGGCCAAGGGCGCACGGGTGGCGATGTTCCCCCGAGCGGGGCGCGGCGTCGATCTTGGCGCACTGCTGGATTATCTTGGCCGCCTTGATGAGCCGCTGGATTCGCTGTTCGTCGAAGGCGGCGGAGAGGTGGCCGCGTCGTTTCTGGAAGCCGATTTGATCGACCGCATGGAATGGTTTCGCGCGCCCATCATTCTTGGCGAAGATGCGCGCGCGGCGATCGCCGGCGCCGATGCGCTGAAGCTTTCCGACGCGCGGCGCTGGAAACGCGTCGGCGTGCGCGAACTAGACGCCGACCTCTGGGAAACCTACGAGCGCGCCTGATGTTCACGGGGATAGTTTCCGCCATTGGCGAGGTGAGGGCGGTGAACGCCGGTGCGGTGACGCGCTTCGAGATCGCCTCGCCTTACGACCCCGCAGGCGTGGATATTGGCGCCTCCATCAGCCATGCCGGCGCATGCCTCACGGTGGTCGAGCGGCGCGCCGAAGGGGCGGGCATGATCCATACGGTCGAGGCCGTGCCTGAAACGCTGGCCAAGACCACGCTCGGCGGCTGGCGCGAGGGGACCAAAATCAATCTGGAACGCGCTCTGCGCGCCGGCGACGAACTCGGCGGTCATCTGGTTGCGGGACATATCGACGGGGTCGGCCGCGTTAAGGCGCTCATGCCCGCCGGCGGGTCCATCATCCTGTCGGTGGAGACGCAGGCGGATCTGGCTGCGCTGATTGCGCCGAAAGGATCGATCGCCATAGACGGCGTGTCGCTTACGGTGGTGGAGGTTGGGGCTAACGCCTTCAGCATAGCCCTTATTCCGCATACGTCCTTGGTTACGACGCTGGGGACGCTTAAGGTGGACGACATGGTCAATCTGGAGATCGATCTTCTGGCGCGGTATGTCGCTCGTCTGCTCGACGCGCGAAAGGGAACGTCATGACCAAAGCGCGCCCTTCGGCCCTGGACGATCTGCACCGCTACATCTCGCCAACCGAGGAGGTGATCGAGGAGGCGCGTCAGGGCCGGATGTACATCCTGGTCGATGCTGAAGACCGAGAAAACGAGGGCGATCTTATCGTGCCGGCGCAATTTGCGACGCCGGATGCGGTTAATTTCATGGCCAAGAACGGACGAGGCCTTATCTGCCTCGCGCTCGCGCCGGAACGCGCGAGTGCGCTTAATCTTGAAATGATGGCCGCACGCAATCAGACCCGTCATCAGACCGCCTTCACCATTTCCATCGAGGCCAAGGAAGGCATTTCAACCGGCATATCGGTTCACGATCGCGCGCACACGATCGCCGTCGCAATCGATCCGACGAAGGGCGCCGACGACATTGTCTCGCCCGGTCACGTCTTTCCGCTTATCGCCCGCGAGGGCGGCGTGCTGACGCGCGCAGGACACACCGAGGCCAGCGTAGACATTGCAAGGCTGGCCGGTCTGTTTCCCGCGGCGGTGATATGCGAAGTGATGAACGACGACGGCGCAATGGCCCGCTTGCCTGACCTGATCGCCTTCGCGCAGCTCCACAATCTCAAGATCGGTACAATCTCCGATCTGATCGCCTATCGCCGCGAGAACGACATGTTCGTCGAGCGCGTGGCCGAAGGGCCGCTGCGCACGATGTATGGGCCTGATTTTCGCGTGATCGTCTACCGCAACAAGCTGGACGGCATGGAGGTCGCTGCGGTCACGCGCGGCCAGATCCGCGCCGATAGGCCGACGCTGGTGCGCATGCATCGCCTTGATTTCACCGCTGACGTGTTCGGCGAATCCGGCGATCGCGGCGGGCTTATTTCGCGCGCGTTGCGTGAGATCGCCGCTGAGCCCGAAGGCGGCGTGCTGGTGCTGCTGCGCGATGCGCGCCCCGACGCGTTGTCGCGCCGATTGACGGGGAACGATGAGCACGAACTGGATGTGCAGGCCCGGATGCTCCGCGAATACGGGGTCGGCGCTCAGATTTTGCGCGATATCGGCGTGCGGCGCATGGTGCTGCTCTCCAACACGCCGCAAAAGATCGTCAGCCTCGATGGCTATGGCTTGACGATCGATGGCTGGCGCGCGTTCAAACCCGCGACGCAGGCCTGAAATGGAATCGCCCGGCTCCGATGTTCAGCGCGCCGACGGCGCGCGCGTCTTGATCGTCGCGGCTCGTTATTATCCGGCGATCGTCGATGCGTTAATTGAAGCGGCGGCAAGGACAATCAAAAGCGCCGGTGCGGCGAGCACGACGATCGAGGCGGCGGGCGCGCTCGAAATTCCTGGCGCAATCGCCCTCGTTCATCGCCGCGCGCCATTCGACGCCTATATCGCGCTGGGCTGCGTCATCCGCGGCGAAACCAGTCATTACGAAACGGTGTGCAATGAATCGGCGCGCGCCATCATGGACCTCACTGTGCAGGGCCTTTCGATTGGAAACGGCATACTGACCGTGGAAAATGAAGCCCAGGCGCTGGCCCGCGCCGAACGCGGCGGACGCAACAAGGGCCGCGAGGCTGCCCTCGCGGCGCTGTCGATGCTGGCGCTCAACCGGCGCTTGGCGCAAGGCGAGCTGTGAGACCAATTCCCGCCTCCGCCTCGAAACATGCGCCGATGAGCGCGGCGCGCATGGCTGCGGTACAGGCGCTTTACCAGATGGAGCTTTCCGGCGCCTCGGCGGAGACGGTCACGGGCGACCTCGCCGCGGGGCGCTTGCCTGCTGGCGAATCGGGACCTGCCGATTGTGAGGTTGATCAGGCGCTGTTCCGCACCATCATCGAAACCGCAGTGGCCAAGCAGGAGGCGATCGATACGCACATCGCGCACGCCCTGAGCGAGGGCTGGAAACTCGAACGGATCGATGCGGTGGCGCGCGCAATCCTGCGTGCGGGCGTCGTCGAATTGTGGGCGCGGAAAGCCACGCCAAGCGCGGTCGTCATCGACGAATATGTCGAGGTGGCGAAGGATTTTTTCGAGGGCCCCGAACCGGGCTTCATCAACGCCGCCCTGCAGGCCTGCGCCCACCGCATCCGCGACAATCGCGATGCCGGGCTCTGAGGCCGACGAATTCGCAATCATCGCGCGCTATTTCGCGCCGCTCGCGACGCATGCGGGCGCGCGCGGCTTGCTGGACGATGCGGCGCTGATCGCGCCGGACGGGCCGGTTGTCGTTACAACAGACGCCATCGTGGAAGGCGTACATTTTCTCCGCGGCGATTCTCTCGATCTCGTCGCGCGCAAAGCGTTGCGGGTGAATCTGTCCGATCTGGCGGCCAAGGGCGCCGCGCCGTTCGGTTATCTGCTGACGCTGTTTTGGCCGTCAGACAGGCCGGCGCACGAAATGGCCGCGCTCGCCGCCGGTCTGGCGGCCGATCAGGAGGAGTTTGCCCTCGCTCTGCTGGGCGGAGACACGGTCTCAACGCCGGGGCCGCTCGCGTTGTCCGTTACGATGATGGGCCGCGCGGGACTGCGCACGCCATCACGCGCCGGCGCCAAGGCTGGCGATGGACTGTGGGTCACCGGCACCATCGGCGATTCCGGGCTCGGCCTGGCGGCGCTGCGCGGCGAGGCGTTTGACGCGGCCGACGGCGACTATCTGGCCGGGCGGTATCATTTGCCTTTGCCGCGCGTTGCTTTGGGACCGGCGATCGCGAATGTCGCGAGTGCGGCGATGGACGTGTCCGACGGTCTAATCGCCGACGCGGCCAAGCTCGCCGCCGCGGCCGCTGTGCGCATTGAGATTGATCTGGACGCTTTGCCGCTCTCGCCCGCGGCGGCGCGCTGGGCTGAGCGCCAGGCCGATCGGCTAACCGCGCGGTCTCAACTGGCGGCTTTTGGCGACGATTACGAGATTCTGTTCACGGCGCCTGCCGCGCCGGGAATCGCCGCGACGCGTATCGGCCAGGTACAGGCGGGAACCGGCGTGAGCCTCCTCGGCGGGGGCCGCCAGGTCACCGCGCCGCCAGCCGCCGGGTACGTCCACAGGATCGGGCGCTAACCATTCGGAAAGCGGCATCCGGCAAATTGCCCGCATGCGTCCAGCTTCGCTCTTGCCCCCCTTCCTGATTCTAGGGTTGGCCATCGCCGCCGCCGCGCCCGCGCGTGCGGCCGAGCATGGCGGGGAGGCAAAAAAGGAAGAGGCGGGCGCGGACCGAAAAATGACGGCGCCGAATGTGGTCACGCCGGTCGTACGCAACGGCAAGCTGGTCAACTACTTGTTCGTGTCGATCGACGTGGAGTTCAGCGACAAGGCGGATGTCCTCAAACTGCGCGACCGTGCGCATTTCCTGAGGGATGCGATGCTGCGCGCCAGCCACAGGGCCGCGCTGGCCGATCCGAATGACGATTTCAAGCTGAACTACCAGGCCGCCAATCCGGTATTCTGGCAGGCCGCGACCGAGGCGCTCGGCGCCCAGAACGTCAAGAAGGTCTCTATAACCGGGGTCGATTCACTCAATCGGCGCTGAGCCAGTGAGGTTTCCCCAGTCAAAAGGCCGCCATTGCTTGTTGAAACGTGCTTTGGCATGTTCCGCGCCGCTTTAACGGCGGGGACCGATTCCCGCCGCATACGGGCGCATCAGCGTCACGAACTACTGTTTGGGACGGGGCTGTCTTGGCCGCCCTCCGGATTTCTACGGGATACAGCATGAGCACGAATATGGTTTTGTGGCTGGTGATCGCCTCCGGTCTGGTCGCGGCTCTCTATAGCTGGCTGCAAAGCGGCGCGATCAACAAACTGAGCCCCGGCAACGCGCGCATGCAGGAGATCGCGGCCGCGATTCAGGAAGGCGCCCGCGCCTACTTGAATCGGCAGTACACCACGATCGGCTATGTCGGCGTAGCCGTCACCATCGTGCTGGCTATCGCGTTCCGCAGTTGGCAAGCGCCGGCCGGCTTTGTCATCGGCGCTGTGCTTTCAGGGGCAGCCGGGTTCATCGGCATGAATGTGTCGGTGCGGGCCAATGTGCGCACCGCCGAGGCGGCGCGCACATCGCTGGCCGACGGTCTTTCGACGGCGTTCAAGTCAGGCGCGGTCACCGGCATGCTGGTGGCGGGTTTCGCCCTGCTCGGCGTCGCTGGTTATTACATGCTGCTGACCGAGGGCATGCGTTACATGCCGACTGATCGGATCGTGGTTGATTCGCTGGTGGCGCTGGGCTTCGGCGCTTCGCTGATCTCGATCTTCGCCCGTCTTGGCGGCGGCATCTTCACCAAAGGCGCCGATGTCGGCGGCGACATGGTCGGCAAGGTGGAAGCCGGCATCCCGGAAGACGATCCGCGCAACGCTGCGGCGATCGCTGACTCCGTGGGCGACAATGTCGGCGACTGCGCCGGCATGGCTGCGGACTTGTTTGAAACCTATGCGGTGACGACGGTGGCGACGATGGTTCTCGCCTCGATCCTGTTTCGTGAGGATCCGAGCGCGGTGAACGCCATGATGCTGCTGCCGCTGGCGATCGGCGGGACCTGCATTATCGCCTCGATCATCGGCACTTATTTTGTGCGCCTCGATAAATCGAACAACATCATGGGCGCGCTGTACAAAGGCCTCATCGCCGCTGGCGTGCTCTCGGTTGGCGGCCTCTATGCGGCTATCCAGGTGGTCAACAACGGTTTCGGCGCCGTCAGTTCCACCAGCGACATCACAGGCCAAAGCCTGTTCCTGTGCGGCCTCGTCGGCCTCGCCGTCACCGGGCTGATCGTTTGGATCACCGAGTACTACACCGGCACCGCGTTCAAGCCGGTCCGCTCGATCGCGCAAGCTTCGGCCACGGGCCACGGCACAAACGTGATCCAGGGTCTGGCCGTTTCGATGGAAGCAACGGCGCTGCCGGCTCTGGTGATCATCGCCGGCATCATCTCCACCTACTCACTCGCTGGCCTGTTCGGCATCGCGGTTGCGGTGACGACGATGCTGGCGATCGCCGGCGTGGTGGTGGCGCTCGACGCCTTCGGCCCGGTCACGGACAATGCCGGCGGCATCGCGGAAATGGCCGGTCTGCCAAAGGAAGTGCGCGTCACAACCGACGCGCTAGACGCGGTCGGCAACACCACGAAGGCGGTGACCAAGGGCTATGCCATCGGCTCGGCCGGTCTCGGCGCGCTGGTTCTGTTCGCGGCATACACGGAAGACCTGAAGTTCTATTCCGCCAATTCCAGCGAGCATTTGTTCTTCCAGGGCGTTGCGCCGGATTTCGCGCTGAACAATCCATATGTGATCGTTGGCCTGCTGTTCGGCGGTTTGCTGCCTTACCTGTTCGGCGGCCTGTCGATGACGGCGGTAGGGCGCGCGGCGCAATCTGTGGTCACCGAGGTGCGTCGTCAGTTCAAGGAAATCCCCGGCATTATGGAGGGCACCGCCAAGCCCGATTACCACCGTGCGGTCGATATCCTGACGAAGTCGGCGATTAAGGAAATGATCGTTCCCTCCCTGCTGCCGGTTTTGTCGCCGGTCGTGTTCTTCTTCGTGATCAACGCGATTGCGGGCAAGTCGCACGCTTTCGCCGCACTGGGCGCGCTGCTCGTCGGCGTGATCGTGACGGGCCTGTTCGTCGCCATCTCGATGACATCGGGCGGCGGCGCCTGGGATAACGCCAAGAAGTATATCGAAGAGGGCCATTTCGGCGGCAAGGGCTCTGAAGCCCACAAGGCCGCCGTCACCGGCGACACGGTCGGCGATCCCTACAAGGACACGGCCGGGCCGGCGGTGAACCCGATGATCAAGATCACCAACATCGTGGCGCTGCTGCTGCTGGCGGCGCTGGCCGGCTTCGGCGGCTGATTGTCATAGAGCCAAAAGAAAAGCCCCGGCCGAAAGGTCGGGGCTTTTCGTTGAGCGAAGCGAACGGGAGGTTAGCGCCGCCTTTCCGCTTCCGCCTCCCGGTCCGTCGGCAGGCGTGCGCCGACGGTGCCGAAAATCTGCTCGAGAACGCCAAGCTCGCGGCCGCGCGTCGGCGTCTTGTCGTTGGAATAATTGACAACGCGGCCTCGCTCGATGCCGAACTTGTCGACTTTATCGACCACGTCGTCGGCATTGAAGCGCACCACCGTCACCGTCCGGGCGGTCGTCTTCGGCCTCAGGTAGGAATACTGTTCTTGCAGCGCGGTGATGTAATACCAGTCGGTCGCGCCGAAACTGCCGGTGGTCGAAGGCGAGCCCATCCGCGCCAGCACTGTGGTGCGGGTATCCACGCCCGGCTGGACCTGCGCTTCCGAGGCCGTATCCGACACCCAGCCATGGGTTTCACGGACGGGCGTACACCCAGCCACGAGCGCCCCGCCGAGCGCCAGGGCCGCGACAAAACCGGCGGACGCAGTGTTCATGACTTCTCCTCAGGCCTCCCGAACGCCATTTTGACTAAGGCCCCGCCGAACGGGCGGCAAGGGGGCGCTACACGGACGGTATGACAAGGTTCAGGTTTCCCTCGTTCAAGGAACATCCCGCCAAGGCCGAAGCAAGGCAAGTGCTGGCGGCGGTGACCGCCACGGCCCGCGAGCCTTCGCTTTACGGCCCGGGACGGGTGCCGGACACGTTTGACGGCCGGTTTCAGATGCTCGCTCTTTGCGGCGTGTTGGCGCTGCGGCGGCTGGCGGCCGCGCCCGGGCATCGCCAGCTAACCCAGGCGTTCACCGACGCCCTGTTCTTGAATTTCGATGATGGGCTGCGGGAGGCCGGGGTAGGCGATCTCAGCGTGCCCAAACACATGAAAAAGATCGGGCAGGCGTTCTATGGGCGCTATGCGGCTTACGACTCGCCGCTATCGGGCGACGATCAGGGCGCCCTAGCCGCGGCCCTGTCGCGCAATATCTGGGGCGAGGAGCATGCGCCCTTTGCGCCCGCCCTGGCCCAGCACGCCGCCGGCGTGGCCCGCCGGCTGGCCGCCGCGCCGCCTGGCGGGATCGCCGCGCCGGAACTCTGGGCGCCCGGCTAAGCTGGTTTTGCATTTCGGGAGGCGCAAGATAAGGTCCGTTGGGAACGCCGAGACGCGCGTCGGCAGTAGCGGACCGGATGGCATGCCCGACGGGCTGGTGATTTCGATCGACGCGATGGGCGGCGACCATGCCCCGGACATCGTCCTTGAAGGCGTTGAGATTGCCGCCCGGCGCCGTCCGGACGCGCGCTTTCACCTGCACGGGCCGCACGATCGGTTGACCGCCATGCTGGCTGAGCGGCCAGCGGCGAAGGCCGCATGCGAGGTGTTTGATTCATCGCTGGTGGTGGCGATGGACGCCAAGCCGAGCCAGGCGCTGCGCCAGGGGCGCGGAACCACCATGTGGAACGCCATCCAGGCGGTCGAACAGGGCCTCGCCCACGCGGCGGTCTCGGCCGGCAATACTGGCGCGCTGATGGCGATGAGCAAGTTACGCCTGCGCATGGTCGAGGGCGTGCATCGCCCGGCCATGGTGGCGAGTTGGCCGACGCCGAAAGGCTTTGCGGTGATCCTGGATGTCGGCGCCAACGTCGAGGCCGACGCCGAGCAATTGGTCGAGTTCGCGATCATGGGCGAAGCGTTCCACCGCGCCATCTATGGATCGCAGCGCCCGCGCGTACGCCTGCTGAATATCGGCCACGAAGAAATGAAGGGACACGAGGAAATCAGGGCGGCGGCGCGCCTCATCCGCACGACGGGCGTCGAGGTGAATTTTGAAGGGTTCGTCGAAGGCGACGGCATAAGCGCCGGCCATGCAGACGTAGTCGTGACCGACGGCTTTACCGGCAATATCGCCATCAAGACCGCCGAGGGCACGGCCAGGCTATTAGCCGGGTTCCTGCGCGAGGCGCTGACCAGTTCCGTATTCGGCAAAGCCGGCGCGCTGATTGCGATGCCGGCCCTGAAGGCGTTCAAGGCGCGTATGGATCCGCGCACGGTGAACGGGGGCGTGTTCCTCGGCCTGAACGGCATCGTGGTGAAAAGTCACGGCGGCACGGATGGGCCGGGGTTTGCGGCTGCGGTGGATATTGCCGCGCGTATGGCGAAGAGCCATTTTAGGCAGGAAGTTTCGAGAAATCTCGAACGTCTGGCGGCGGCGGCTCTGGCCCCGGTTGCGGCGGAGTCTGGCCGGTCTTGAGCGAACTGAAATCAGTCATCGCGGGCGTTGGCGGGCGCCTGCCCGATCGCGTGCTGACCAATGCCGAATTGGCGAAAATGGTCGATACGTCGGACGAATGGATCGTCGAGCGCACCGGCATCCGCAAGCGCCATATCGCCGCCGAAGGCGAGAAGACGTCAGATCTTGCCGTGGCCGCCGCGCGCGGCGCGCTGGCCGCGGCCGCGGCCAATGCCGATGAAATCGATCTGATCATCGTGGCGACGGCGACGCCCGATCTGACGTTCCCGGCCACCGCCACCCGCGTGCAGGCCGCGCTCGGCATGACCCATGGAGCCGCGTTCGACGTGCAGGCCGTCTGCTCGGGTTTCATCTACGCGATGACCATCGCGGACAATTTCCTGTCGCGCGGCCAGGCCCGCGCGGCATTGGTGATTGGCGCCGAGACGTTTTCGCGCATCGTGGACTGGACCGATCGAGGCACCTGCGTCCTGTTCGGCGACGGCGCCGGCGCCGTGATGCTGCGCGCGATGCATCCAAGCGACGCCGCCGGCCGCGGCATTCTCTCGACCTATATACGCAGCGACGGCCGCCAGCACGATTTGCTTTACGTCGATGGCGGTCCTTCGCAGACCAGGACTGTCGGACATGTGAAAATGCTCGGCAACCAGGTGTTCCGTCATGCCGTCGAGCATATCGCCGACGCGATGACGGAAGCTGCCAAACGCGCGGGCATGAGCCTCAGCGAGATCGACTGGTTCGTGCCGCATCAGGCCAACCAGCGAATCCTCGACGGCGTGGTGCGCCGTT
Organism: Caulobacterales bacterium; assembly: GCA_035549875.1. Taxonomy (GTDB): domain Bacteria; phylum Pseudomonadota; class Alphaproteobacteria; order Caulobacterales; family Aquidulcibacteraceae; genus JAKFWI01. Next base: position 4,305 of record DASZPV010000163.1, on the reverse strand, counting down.
TGAACGTACCGCCTCACAAGGTCATTTCGACGATCGCCGAGCACGGCAATACGTCGGCTGCCTCGGTCCCTCTGGCGCTGTGGACGGCGATCCACGACGGGCGCATCAAGCACGGCCAGACCGTGCTGATGGAGGCGCTCGGCGGCGGGCTGACATGGGGCGCGGCACTCGTTCGGCTGTAGAACGCGCCCGTTATCCACAGCAATTTGACGATCCGCACGCGCCGCTTTAGCGTCCAATTTGCCAGCGGAGTGCATGTAATGACCCAGCAAACAATCACGCGCGCCGAACTAATTGAAGCCTTGGTCAAAGAAACGGACAGAGGCCGACAAGAATGCGCCCAATTCCTGGAAGATATGTTGGCCGTAATGGAGGCCGCGCTCGTCGAAGGCGATACGGTGAAACTTTCACGCTTCGGTAATTTTGTCGTCCGACAAAAGCGAGAACGTGTCGGGCGCAATCCGAAGACCGGAGAAGAAGTGCCGATCACGCCGCGGCGGGTTGTGAGTTTCCGCCCGTCGCAATTGCTAAGGGAACGTGTCGAAAAGGCGCGCTGAGGCCCATGAAGAAAACCGCCGCTCGTTTTTCTGAATTCTCGGATCGATTGCTATCGATCGGCGAAGCGGCGGATGCAGTTGGCGTCGATAAAAAGATTCTGCGTGGCTGGCGGCGCGAATTTCCCCTGTTTGAAGAAGAAGGCGAGGGCAAGCGCTTCACCGCGCGCGACGTGAAGGCGGCGCGCGCGCTCAAGCGCCTGCTTGTCGATGAAAAATATTCACTGGAGGAAACGCACAGGCTGATCACAGACGCCGGCGCCGGCGCGGTGATCGCGGTATACGGCGCGGCGGCGCGGGCGGCCCACGCCAATCCCGCCCACGTCCTGCAAGCCGCCGTACACTCGGCGGCGGCGGCCGGTTTCTTCGGCGCGGTAATCACCGAAATAGAAGACTCACACAACGAGAACGAGGACGCCTCCGCGGTGGCCTCTTATGCGCAGGCGCGCTTGGCCCGTTTGCCGAGCGACAAGCGATAGCCGTCAGGGTCGCAAGAACGACTTGTAGTCCGCGCGCACCGCTTGGCTCATGGCGGTCGCTGCGTTCGCAAGCCAGCCCTCGGCTTCAGTAGCAAGATAGGCGTCGATTGCGCTTGCCGGCTTGCCGCCGCCAAGATGAATGCTGGCCAGATCGTGTCCCATCGCCGCGAGCATGTCGGACCGCAACAGAATCATTCCATCGGTAGCGGCCTCGATTTTCCGATTGTTAGGCGACAGCCGGCGCACGACGATAGCATTGTCCCATGCCATCCATGGATCCGGCGAGCGGAATGCGCCGGTCGCGGCATGTCGCGCTGCAATCTGCTTGTCGCGCCCGCCCTGCGCCAGCGGCCAAGCCGACGGGGCCAACGCCTTGGCTTCTCGCAAAACGGGGGCGCCGCGCCAATCAGCCTGGGCCAGCAGACGTAAACGGCCCAGGCTGCCCGCGCCTGCAACGCGGCGGAACACGCGAAACGTGCAGTCGCGCGCGGGCATTGCGCGGTTGAGCGCGGTGATGAAACGCGGCGGCGCCTTTGGCGCTATCTTTTGCGGCAGGCCGCGCCAGAACGCGGCGCGCGCCTTGTTGCCGACCTCCACGATCCGGCGCAGCCACGCGGCATCCCTGTCCAGCACGATGGCGCCGGGATTTCGCAAGCCCGCGTGATAGCCGGCGAGGATGGCCGCGCAGATTGTTTGCGCCTCGCCGTCGCGCCGTTTGCGCGCGAGCAGCGCGCTGGTGGCGAGGCGCACGAGATCAAAGGCGAACGGCATGCTCGCCGCTTCGTCGAAATCGTTGACGCCCCAGACAAGCCTGCCGTCTGCGTCGCGCCACGTGCCGAAGTTTTCGAGGTGTATGTCGCCAACCGCAAGCACGCGGGGCGCGCTCATCAAGAGCGGACAAATCAGCGGCGCAGTCTCGGCCCACCGCCAGTATGTCGCCCGTAGAAAGCTGAAGGGGCCGTCGCGCATTTTGTTGTGCTTGACGGTCAGGTCCGCGCGCACAAATGCATCGCCGAGTTGGTCGGCGAGCCAAAGTTCGTAGGCGCGGGTGGAGGCGGCGATATGCAAGGTTCGGCTCAGGCAGGCGGGCGCCAGTGTTCACCAAGGCGCGCCGGCGCGCGCCGGGTTTCACTTGCGAGGTTTATTGGTCGGAGCGGCGGGATTTGAACCCACGACCCCCTGTCCCCCAGACAGGTGCGCTAACCGGGCTGCGCCACGCTCCGCCATGCGGCCAAGCCCGCAAGGGCCGGCCTTTTAGCTGGCGGCGCCAGCCGCGGCAATCGCGCTCTGGCCGGCCGAACTGGGCGCCAAGCGGCAGACAAGTTCAAAAAGTTGCCCTGACGCATCAGTCGTTTTATGACGCCGGCCGCGGCAGCCGAGCCGTCAGGTCTGGTTTTCTTATTGAAAAATATAAGAGTTTTATAAAGCCTTACGCCGCGCCGCGTGTCATACTTCTTGTGTTGGGCGTATTGCCTCGTGGGACGGCGGTATCGCCTTTCCGGTTGAAGCGGTGTAATCCTATGGAACTGGGTACGGCTTTGGCCGTATTCCAAACGTTCGCGTCTGGTTGCGTGGTTACGCGCGGCCCGCGCCAGGGGTTCATTTTGAGGGGATATCCATGAAAAAGGTGCTCAGCAGCGCAACTGCGCTAGCCGCATTGCTCGTTGCGCCGTCTGCGGCCCATGCCACCGAGGGGTGGTACGGCAAGATTGACGGCGGCTATTCGTTCAACGGAGACGACTGGGCCAGCACCGTCGATTTCGACGCGCCGACGCCCACGGGCGTAGTCCCGCCGGGAACCCGTCAGCTCACTGACAAAAAGGACCTCGATCGCGAAAAAGGTTGGCTCGCCGATCTTGGTCTCGGCTACGGCTTCAATAACGGCTTCCGCCTGGAAGGCGAAGTAGCCGGGCGCTTCAACAAGTTTGATACGAGCCCGTCAATCGGCGGCGACGACATCCACGTCTGGTCGGCGATGCTGAATGGCATCTACGATTTCAATCACAATGGTTCGATCCAACCCTATATCGGCGCCGGCATCGGCGCTGCGCGGTTGCTCGCAAAGGCCTATACGCCAGCGCTAAATCAATCGATCAGCGACTCAGACACGGTGCTCGCGTATCAGGGGTTGGTGGGCATTGGCTTTGTCGCCTCGCCGCAACTGACCTTCGATCTGGGCTATCGCTACTTCCTCGCCAATAACGCCTCCTTCAAGGGCGTCTCGACGGTGCCGACCGTTGCCGCAGGCGCTGAGTGGGGCGCAGATTACAAGCACCAGGCCCTGACGATCGGCGTGCGTTACCAGTTCACGCCGCCGCCGCCGCCGCCCGCGCCTCCGCCGCCCCCGCCGCCCCCGCCGCCTCCGCCTGAGGCTGCGCCGCCGCCGGTGCAGGTCTGCCCCGTGCAGGAGTTCAAGGTGTATTTCGATTGGGATCGTTCCAATCTCAACACCGCAGCGAACGACACGCTGTCTCAGAACATCTCGCGGATCAAAGCGTGCAACGCTTCGACGATCAAAGTTGTCGGCTACACCGACACCTCGGGCTCGCCGAAGTACAACCTCGGTCTTTCGCAAAAACGCGCCCAAGTGGTCGTCGATGCGCTGACCGCGGCTGGTCTGCCCGCCGCGATCATCAGCTCCGACGCGGCCGGCGAGTCGAACCTCGACAAGCCGACGAAAGACGGTGTGCGCGAACCGCTCAACCGCCGCAGCGTGGTTACGGTTCAGTTCCGCTAAGCGGAGCGCCAGAACTAAAGGAAGCGGGCCTGGCTCACGCCGGGCCCGTTTTTCTTTGCGCCGATCTTGCCTGCAAAAGCTGGCTTGCTTGAAAAAGCCGCACGCGGGCGCGACATTGGCGCCATGGCCTACGCAGGAAGTTTCGCGCAAAGCTGCGGGCGATGAGCGCGGCCGATTATGTCGTGCGCGCCGCGACACAGGCTGATCTTGCCGGCCTGATCGGTCTGCGCGCCCTAACGGGGCCGGGCTTTACCAGCCTCGCCATAAACGATGGGCTTCTTTCCGAGCGTGTTGCGCTGGCCGTGCGCAGCTTCGCCGCCGCAATTGGTGCGCCAGGCGAAGAACGCTACCTGCTGATCCTGGAGCACCTCCCAAGCGGGCAAATCGCGGGCCTGGCGCAGGTGAAAGCGACCGTCGGCAGCGCCCAGCCCTTCTTCAATTTTCGCCTCCTGCAGATTGCCGCGGCCTCCGCAGCAGCGCGGCGGCGTTACGACATGGACGTGCTGATCCTCGTCAATGAGTGCGCCGGCTGCAG
>DASZPV010000162.1:0-17275 GCA_035549875.1 Caulobacterales bacterium | reverse complement strand
CTGGCTGTGCTGACGCCCTAATCACGGCCCCCGCAGCAAGCGCCGCCCCATCGCCGAACGAAAACACCGCCAAACGCACGGCAAAAATCAAACATCCCCGCCAAAAACTGATTTTCGCAACGGTCCCACAAGGGGAGAAGGGAGGGCGCTACATCTTCGCGCCATCAAACTTGTGCGGCGTCAGTGCATCAAGGTCGACGCTATCCAGGCAGCGCACGTTGATCGCGGCCATCACCGCGCCGCCCGGCCCGACGCCGCGGGGATTGGATGCCGCAGGTTTTGCAGAATTTGTGGTAGATGGCGTGCTTGTTGAACTTGAACGTCGTCGTCGCGTCCTCGCCCTTCGTCAGCGTAAACTGATCCCACGGCGCAAAAGCCAGGATCGAGCCAAGCCGCCGGCAGCGCGAGCAATTGCAGGTGATGGTGTTGGAGAGATTCAGACAAGCGGTGCTGCCCACAAAATCGATTTGATTTATAAGGCCAACACCCCCCGCGGCAGCGAGCACGAGACCGGCAATAAGAAGGCCCAGCCAAGGCATTACTAATCCACCGCCAGCCGATATCCCACACCACGCACCGTCTGCAAAAATACCGGCTCCCGCGGATCGTCTTCGATCTTGCGGCGTAGGCGCGTGACCTGCACGTCGACGCTGCGCTCAAGCCCCGCGCTGGTGCGTTTCGCCAGTTCCTCGCGCGAGATCGGCTCGCCGCCGCGGGCGGCGAGGATTTTCAGCAGCGTCAGCTCGGCGTCCGTAAGCCGCACGATACGGCCTTCGCGCGTCAGTTCGCTGCGGGCGATGTTGAAATTGTTGGGGCCGAAGGAGACTTCCTCGCCGGTTTCGGGGCGCCGCTCGCGGGTGCGGCGCAGGATGGCGTTGATGCGCAGGGCGAGTTCTTCGGGTTCGAACGGTTTGGGCACGTAATCGTCGGCGCCGACGGTGAGGCCGCGGATGCGGTCTTCCGGCTGGCCGCGCGCGGTGAGCAGGATGATCGGCACGGTGGAGGTGCGCCGCACGCTCTCGGCGACCGAGAAACCGTCCTCCTTCGGCATCATCACGTCGATGATCAATAGATCGAAATCGATCGATTCCATCAGGTGGCGCGCCGCATCTGCATCCGCCGCGCCGGAGCAGCGCGCGCCGCGCGCGGTGAGGAAGCGCTTCAGCAGGTCGCGGATGCGGTCGTCATCGTCGATGATCAGGATATGCGCGGGGCGCACGAGGGCGTCGATTACGGCGCCTTCGTTCATGACAGCGATCCGTGTTCATTGACGGTGCAGAATGAAATGTTTTCTTCCCCCTCGTGGGGAGGGATGGGGAGGGGGGAACGAACGATCGACCGGGTGAGACGCAAAATACACGTGCGCTTGAACGATCGGTGCCTCCCCCCGCCGCTAACCCCTCCCCACGAGGGGGAGGGGAAAATGGTTTCGGCCTTCACGACATATCCTCCGCCGCCAGCGCCGCCATCACCAGTCTTGCGCCGCTGACGGCGTCGGCGCCGGCGGTGCGGAAGACGTGGGCGAGGCGCTCGCGCAGGGCGGCGCTGGCATCGCGTTCGGCGGCGCGGCCCGCGTCGGTGAGCTGGAGCAGGCGCTGGCGCTTATCGGTCGGGCCGGGGACGCGCTCAATCAGGCCTTCGCGCTCCAGCTCGCTGAGCACGCGGGCGAGGCTCTGTTTGGTCACGTCGAGGTGGCCGCGCAGGGCCGAAACGGTGAGGCCCTCGTCGCGGCGGATGGCGGCGAGGGAGCGGTAATGCGCGGGCCCCAGGCCGCGCGCTTCCAGCGGGCCCTCGGCGGCGCGCCAGAACCGGCGGGTGGCGGCGAACACCAGTTCCACTGCACGATCGAGTTCGTCCTCCTTGAGATAGAGGCGCGCTTCGGGCCCTATGGGCTCTGCGATTGGTCGCGTCAGGTTGACAGGCATTGCTGGCGGCGAGAATGGTCCCCGGCAGGGATTGTTACAAGACTGCTTTGGGGCATGCGCATGGCGGAACCCGCCTATCACGACCGCGACGGCTGGATCTGGATGAACGGGAGCTTCGTGCCCTGGCGCGAAGCCGGCGTGCATGTGCTGACGCATGGCCTGCACTACGCCTCGGCCGTGTTCGAGGGCGAGCGCGCCTATGACGGCGTGATCTTTCGCTCGCGCGAGCATAGCGAACGGCTGCACAATTCGGCCAAGGTCATGGGCTTCGAAATTCCGTATTCCGTGGCCGAGATCGAGAAGGCCAAGGCCGATACGGTGCTGAAATCGGGCCTGTCCTCGGCTTATGTGCGGGCGATCGCCTGGCGCGGCTCGGAGAAAATGGGTGTCTCGGCCAAGGAAAACCGCATCAATCTCGCCATCGCGGCCTGGCATTGGGGCGATTATTTCGAAGACAAGATGAAGGGCATTCGCCTGGCGATCGCGCTATGGCGCAGGCCAGCGCCGGATACCGCACCGTGCAACGCCAAGGCCGCTGGGCTCTACATGATCTGCACCTTGTCCAAGCACGCCGCAGAAAACGCGGGCTTTCAGGACGCGTTGATGATGGACTGGCGCGGCCAGATCGCCGAGGCCACCGGCGCCAACATCTTTTTCGTGAAGGACGGTAAGTTGCTGACGCCGACGCCCGATTGCTTCCTGAACGGCCTGACGCGTCAGACCGTGATCGAACTCGCCAAACGGCGGGGCATCGAAGTGATCGAACGCGCGATCTGGCCGAACGAACTGGCGGGCTTTCAGGAAGTGTTCCTGACCGGCAGCGCTGCGGAGATCACGCCGGTGGCGGAAATCCAGGGCATGTACTTCACGCCGGGCAAGGTCACTGAGCAATTGCTCGCCGATTTCGGCGCGCTCGTCCGACGCAAGAACGCGGCGTGAGGGCGCGCGCCGCTCTGGCGGCCGCGGCGCTGGCGGCGCTCTCCGGCTGCGGCCCGCGCGGGGCGGCCAATTTGTGCGGCGCAATTAAAGTCGCCGACGTCGAAGAAGCGCTAGGAGCCAGCCTGCAGGGGGAGTCGCAGCAGGCCGCGTCGCTTGGCCCGCAGATCGCCTGCGCCTGGAGCGGCCAGAGCCCCGAAGGCGGCGCGCGCACTCTGGCGCTGACCGTGCAGCGTGATTCCGGCGCCGGCGCCTATGATCTCGCCGCCGAGGATTTGCGCGCGCGCTACACGCGCGTCGGCACGCTGGCCGATATCGGCGATGCTGCGATCATGGGCGTGGGTCAGGCCGATGCGACGGGCTTTTCCGGCCAGATCGTGGCGCGCAAGGGCGGCGATCTTCTGGTGTTGCGGATAGACGGGCGTGATCCGGCCGCGTTTGAAGCCGTCGCCCGCGCTGCGGCGCAGGCCATGTGAGGGCGCGCGATGCTCGTGCTTCCGGTAAGGCGCACGGCGTTCACCATCGCGGCGTTCGGCTTTTTGTTGTCTGTGGCCGCGTTCTTTCCGGGTTATGCGCCGGCTGATTTTGCGTGGTTGGGCGTCCGGCCGACCGGACTGGGCGTGACGGGGCTGTTCGCGTTGCATCTGCTCGCCTTCTGGAGCGCGCTGGTCCTCCTCGGCAAGGCGATGATCGACGCGGGAACATCCTGGGGCGCGCTGGCGCCGCTGATGGGATTTTTTCCGCTGCTGTTCGATTTCTTCCGCACGGTGAATGGTGAATCGGCGCTGGCGTGCGCGTGGCTGTTTGCCTTCGCCCTTATGCTGGAGCGCGCTGTGGCCGGCCGGGCGCTTGCGCTATCGACGGCTGGCGCGCTGGCGGCTCTTGCTTATGGCGCGCTGCTGCGGCTGGCGGCGATTCCGGCCGCCGCGCCGCCGCTTTATCTGTTCGCTGAGGAGTTGGCCCCGCGGCCGCGCTGGGTGCGCTGGTTGGCGGCAGGGCTGGTTCCGGTGCTGCTTCTGGCCGCGACGATCGCCATGGACCGCGGCGCGTTCGATGGCGCGCGCCACCGCGCGCTGATCGCGTTCGATCTCGGCGACATGTCCTCGCGCATCGGGCGCAACCTGCTGCCGGGCCGCTGGACGCGCGCGGACGAAACGCAAATCTTGCAATGCGGCATGAGCCAGTGGCGCGGCGACGGGCGCTGTGCGTTTGTCGCCGAAGCGCTGCCGAAGGAGGGGCTTTGGGGCGCGTGGGCCGGCGCGATCATCGCCCATCCCGGCGCCTATTTGCGCCATCGGATCGATCATGCGAACCGGCTGCTGCGCTGGCTCGGCGAGGCGCCCGAAGTGGTTACCGATCAGGCGGCGAATGTTTCTTCCCTGCGAATCGACGGCAATCCGGTGGCGGCGGCGATTGCGCCGATCGCGAATGGGCTCGGCACAACGCTGCTATTCCGTGGCTACGCCTGGCTGCTTGCGGCCGGCGCGGTATTGTGGCTTGGCCTGCTGGCCGCCGATGCGCCGCCGCGGCGTTTCGCGGTCAGCGCCGGGGCAAGCGCGCTGATCTATTTTGCGATTCAGCTCGCCTGCGGGATCGACGATCAGTTCCAGCGCCTGTTCTGGCCGGTGGCGGCGAGCCTCGCTGGCGGCTGGGCGCTGCTGGCGTGCCGCTGGCCGGCGCACAGCAAGCTCGGCGCGCTGATCCTGATTGCGTGCGCGTTCGTTGCGGCGTTCGCAGCGAGCGCGCTGATTTGACGGCGTCACCAATGCGCTGAGCGTGGCGCGCCGTGGAATATTTCGGCGAGGCGCGCGCGGGTGGCGCGGGTGGCGCCGTCGGGCAGCGCATCGAGGGCGAAGAAGCCGCGTTCGACGATTTCGGCTTTGCGCGCGCGCGGGGGGCAGGGACTCCAGGCGGGGACGCGGTACAGCAGCACGTGATCGAACTTGTGCTCGGCGTGGTGGGAATAGACGCCGAGCAGTTCGGGGGCGCCTCTTACTTCCAGGCCCGCTTCTTCCGCCATCTCGGCGGCAAGCGCTTCTTCCGCCGTCTGGCCGTGTTCGACGCCGCCGCCGGGCAGGTGCCAGCCGGCGATATAGCCGTGGCGCACCAGCATCACGCGGCCTGCTTCATCCACAGCCAGGCCGCGCACGCCGAGAGTCATCCCGCGGCTGATCCGCCAGTACGACCGAAGCAGGAAAACCAGCGGCTGCGGTATCATGCCCGGCTTGCCGGCGCGGCGCGGCGCGGTCTATCAAGGCCGCAGGGTTTCGTGGAGCAGGCCATGTCAGCGACCGCCGCCGCCATTATTGTGGGCTTCATCGCGTTGTTTTTCGCCATGAACGTCATTTCGTTCGGCCGCCTCGACTAGGCTGCGGGCTTGGCGAAGGCGTCGCGCGCATAGAGCGCCCCGGTGATCACCGCCAGCGCCGCGCCTGCCCAAAGGGTGCCGCGCGCAATAGTAAGCAGCCATCCAATCAGTTCCACCGGCAGCGAGAAATAGATCATAGTCTGCGCCGCCAGCGCGCATCCGCAGCCTAGCCACACGGCGGCGGGCTGTAGCTTGCCGCCCTGGCCCGCCGGCAAGGGCCGGGCCGATAAAGCCAGCCCCTCGCGCAGGCCCGCGATCATCGCTTCACGCGCGACGATGAGAACGGCGGCGATCGTCAGGTCAAACGGCAGGCTGGTCTTGGCCAGCGCCAGCAGGGTGCAGGCAGTGAGCGCCAGCCCGGCGGCGCGGCCGAGTGCGCCGCTCAGATCGCCAGCGGCGTTCAGTTTGCGGGCGAGCATGGTGTCCAGCAGGTCAGCCGCTGCGGCGGCCAGAAACAGCACCAACGCCGCGCAATAGACCCAGGGCGTCACCGGCGCGCTGGCTGCGAAGAACGCATCATCGCCCCAGAGGATCAGGATCGCGATCATCGGTGCGGCGGCGAGGCGGGCGAGGGAAAGGGCGAGCGGCAGGCGGTTCATGGCTGCGCACCGTGCGGAGTTCGCCGCGGTTTGCAAGCCGGCGCCCGGCGGGAAGCATGCCTCTGAAGGGTTTTCCGCGGCGCCGGCGCCACAATCTCGGCCGCCGGCAGCGGGGAGAGGAACCGCCGCCGGCCTTGGCGCGCTGTCTCATCACGAATGATTTTTCGGAAATAGCTTCCATGACCGCGCTAACTGACGACCTCCATTCATCCGGGTACGAACAAAAGGCTGAACCACGGGCTGCCAACTTCTTGCGCCGGGCCGCATGGTTTGCCGGCCCGGCGCTAATCGGTTGGGGCCTGATCGGCCTTTCGATCGACCAGACCCTCTATGAATTCGATACGACCTGCATCTGGGTAGGTTTTTTGGCGCTCCCGCCGGTCATGGATTTGATCCGGCGCGCCATTCCCATCGACGCGCGCGCGCATGCCGCCGGGGGCGCGTTCTGTCTGGCGGCGTGCTTTGGCTGGGCGCTGCTGGCGCCGGCGGAGCGAACTGCGGCGCATTTCACCGCGCTTCAGCAACGCGCTGGCGTCGTTGCGCCGTCATGGGCGCAATTGCCGGACACGGCGACCGCCGAGGCGGCGCAAGCGCAGGATGACGCCACCGCCGCGAAGCAGAGCTTTCTGGAGCGGCTGGCGGCTCAAAGCGCGGTGCTGAAAGGCGGCGTTCATCCGGCGAGCTTCATCGGCCGCCGCGACACGGTGATGGAAGGCGCACGGGCGCTTGCAACCTGGCGTGCGCTGGCTGCGCAAGCGCAGACGATGGCGCTGAGCGACGAAGAAGCCGTGCAGGTCAACGCTTTTAAAAGCATGCTCGCCGTCGAAGACGCTGAACTCGGCCCTGCCTTGCGCCAATCCTACGCGGTTAGCCTCCGCGATCGGCTGGAAGAGTACGGCGTGACGGCGCATGTGCTCGGCGCCAGCGGTCAAACCATTCGCTTCGACGGCGCGGCTTTGTCCGATCCGTCGGTTCAGACCAAGCTGCGCGCGCTGCTCGGCAAGGACATGGCGATGCTGGGATACAAATCGATCGAGTTCTCCGCCGATGCTGGCGAAACGCACGCTGCTTCCGACGCGCCACAGGATTCGGCGAAGCTTTAGCGCTCGCCATGGAAATGCCCGTAGATGCGCTGGGCCAAGGCGTCGTTGACGCCCTCGACCGTGCGTAGTTCGGATAGCGCCGCGCGCGAAACGCCGCGGGCCGAACCGAAGCGGGCGAGCAAGGCTTTCTTGCGCGAAGGCCCAACGCCTTCGATTTCATCGAGCGGGTTGCGGCCCATTTCGGCCTTGCGCTTGGCGCGATGGGCGCCGATGGCGAAGCGGTGGGCCTCGTCGCGCAGGCGCTGCAGGTAATAAAGAACCTGGCTTTTCTCATCCATGCGGAAGGGCGCCTTGCCGGGCATGAAGAAGCGCTCGCGGCCGGCGTCGCGGTCGACGCCCTTGGCGATGCCGACGAGATTTACGTCGCGCGGCGTGAGGCCGAGTTCAGCGAGGGTTTGGATCACGGCGTTGAGTTGGCCGTCGCCGCCGTCGATCAGAACCAGATCGGGCCAGGTTGCAGCTTTTTCTTCCTTCGAGAAGTCGACGCCGCCCTCTGGGATGCGCCCGTCTGCGGCTAGGCCTTCAACCGTCTCGCGCTCCTTGAGCAGCCTTGCAAATCTGCGCTTCAGCACTTCGCGCATCATTGCGTAATCGTCGCCGGGGGTGAGATCGACGCTGCGGATATTGAATTTTCGGTACTGGCTTTTCTCAAATCCCTCCGGGCCCGCCACGATGAACGCGCCGACGGCGTTGGCGCCCTGGATGTGCGAATTGTCATACACCTCGATGCGCTCGGGCGCCTCGGCCAGGCCAAAGGCTTGCGCCACGCCGTCAAGCAGGCGGGCCACGCTGGCGCCCTCGGCCATGCGCCGGCCGAGCGCCTCGCGGGCGTTCACCACGGCCTGGTTCATGATCTCGCGCTTTTCCCCGCGCAACGGCACGCAGATTTCGACGCGCCGATCGGCCTTCATTGACAGCGCCTCTTCGAGCAACGGGCGTTCTTCCATGTCCACGTTGACGAGGATGAGCGCGGGCGGGGGCTTATCGTCATAAAATTGCGCGACGAAGGATTCGAGCACTTCGCCCGCGTCGGCGTTCTGCTCGTGGCGCGGGAAATACGCGCGGTTGCCCCAGTTCTGGTGCGCGCGGAAGAAGAACACCTGGATGCACGATTGCCCGCCTTCCATGTGGATGGCGAACAGATCGGCTTCGGCGAAGCTTTGTGGGTTGATCCCCTGCACGGCGCGGATCGCGGCGAGCGCGCGGATGCGGTCGCGCAGACGCGCTGCTTTCTCAAATTGCTGCGCTTCGGCGGCTTGGCCCATGTCTTTTGCTAGCGCGTCCTGCAATTCGACGGATTTACCCTTCAGGAAGTCCTTCGCCTGGCTGACCAGTTCGGCGTAATCGGGCGGGGCGATGAGGCCGGTGCAGGGCGCGGCGCAGCGCTTGATCTGGTAAAGCATGCACGGGCGCGTGCGGCTGGAATAGACGCTGTCGGAGCACGAGCGCAGCAGGAACGCCTTCTGCAGCGTGTTCAGCGTGCGGTTGACCGCGCCTGCGGAGGCGAACGGGCCGTAATACTCGCCTTTGAACGAACGCGCGCCGCGATGCTTCTGGATTGCAGGCGCTTCGTGGTCGGTGCGGATGGCGATCAGCGCGAAGCTCTTGTCGTCGCGCATCAGCACATTGAAGCGCGGCCGTAGCCGTTTGATCATATTGGCTTCGAGCAGAAGCGCCTCGGTCTCCGTGGCCGTAACGACGAATTCCATCCCGCGCGTAAGCGAGATCATCCGCATGATGCGGTTATCGTGACCGCGGCCCTGGGCGTACTGGGAGACGCGCGCCTTCAGGCTGCGCGCCTTGCCGACGTAGAGCACTTCGTTATCGGCGCCTAACATCCGGTAAACGCCGGGCTTGGCCGGCAATCGCCTGATCTGATCGCGGATCAGCGTTGCGCCGGTCAGCGCCGCCGCGGCCGGGCCGTCGGCCGGCAGCGCCGCCAAGTCTGGAATCAAGGGCTTATCGGCGCCGGACATGCCGCAAAGATAGGGCGGGAGCGCGGCTTCCTCCAGCCTGCGTCCTGGCCAAGTCCCGCAACGGGACAAATCCATCTTTCCTTTACCCCGCAGGACTAACGTTGAGTTGAGGAAACGCCAGCAAAGACGCTCAAAATGAACCAGGCTCAGATTGTGTCCAACGTTGCGGATGCAGAATGGCGCGATGGCCTCGGCGGCGAGGTGCTCTCCCGCAGGTGGCCTTTGCGCGCGATCATCAACGCCGCGCTCGCCGTAATCGCCGCCAAGTGGATCGGCTGGTGGGCGCTTGCCTGGCTCGCGGCATGCACGCTGGACCAGTACCTGTATCCGTGGACCACGGCCAAACTGGCGGCGCGATTTGGCCGGAAAAACCCAGGCCGCGAAGAAGTCCTGCGGGCGATCGTAAAAGCCTTCGGCGCGTCTCTGCAGTGTCTGCTGTGGCTTTCGGTATGGATGGTGGCGGGGGCGGATGGCGGGTTTTTCGCTGGCGTCTTGCTGACGAGCGCGATCATTCCGGCCCTGGTCTATTTTCCCAATTCGCTGCCGATGTTCCTCGCCACGGTGGCGCCGCCGGTGCTGATTGGCTCTGGCGTTCAACTTTTTGTTCATCCGGAGCAGGCGCTGGTCTGGATGGTGGCGCCGGTGTTGCTGGCCACGGCGCTGCGCGTGCACTGGATCCGCAAGGATCAGCTTCTGCTGCTGGCTACGGTAGATCGCAATCGCGCCATGCGCCGGGCGGCGGAAGAGGCCAACGTCGCCAAATCGCAGTTCCTGGCGATGATGAGCCACGAACTGCGCACGCCGTTGAACGCAGTGACCGGCTACGCCGAAATCCTCGAAGAAGACCTGCACGCCGAGGGCAAAAAGGACGCCGCGGGCGACGCCGGACGCATAAGGCGCGCCGCGCGCGATCTTCTGGCGCTGATAAACGAAGTGCTCGACCTGTCAAAAATCGAGGCAGGGCGCATGGAAGTCTCGGTCGAACGAACGAACATCGCGGACATCGTCGCCGACGTCGTTGAGACCACGGCGCACATCGCCGAGGCCAATGGCGATGTCGTGAAGGTCAATGTCGATCCCAGCGTCGGCGATTTGATGGTCGATGGCCCGAAGGTTCGCCAGTGTCTGCTGAATCTGGTTTCCAACGCCTGCAAGTTCACCAACGACGGCGTAGTCGAGATCCAGGTTCGCGTTGAGGACGTTGATGGCGGCGTTATTTTGCACGCCGTCGTCTCCGATACCGGCGTTGGCATTTCGCCGGATCAGGCAGGCAAGCTGTTTCGGCCTTTCGTTCAGGCCGACAGCTCCCTCACCCGCAGCAAGGGCGGCACAGGGCTTGGCTTGGTGATCACGCGGCGTTTGGCGCAATTGATGGGCGGCGAAGTTACCATGCAGAGCGCCCTGGGTCAGGGCTCGCGATTCGTGCTTATGATCGCGGCAGCCCGGCCGGACGAGAGCGCCATGACCGAGCGCGCCCGCGGCGACGCGCCGCTCGTGCTGGTGATCGAAGATGAAAACGCTGCGCGCGATCTGGTGCGCCGGGCGCTCGCGCGGCTGCCGCTTAACGTGTTGTGCGCGGCCAATGCGGCGGAGGGCATGCGCCTGGCGTCCCGGCAGGCGCCCGCTTTAATCATACTCGACATTCACCTGCCGGATGGGACCGGCTGGGATCTTCTGGCCGAGTTCAAGGCCGATCCGGCCCTCGCCGAGACTCCGGTCCTGATCGTTTCGATCGATGACAATCGCGCGCGCGCGATGTCTCTGGGCGCGTGCGAACATCTGGTGAAACCTGTTGATCGCGAACGCCTGGCGGCGGCGGTGATGAGATTTATCCGCATTCCGACGAGCGTGAAGGCGGCGTAGGGCGAGCCCCTCCCGAAAGTGGAACAAATTGCGCCGCAATCGCGGGCGATGAAGTGAGCATGCGGGCGCTGCTCATCTGCCTCCTGTTATTTGCCTCGCCGGCGCGCGCCGATGCGCCGGCGTCTTCACCGCGATCCCGCGCGGCCGAGGCGCAAACAGCGCCGCGGCTTCAGCGGGAGATGGCCGGCATGGGATTGCGGCTCGGCGCGCCGGTGTTCATCCGCATCGTAAAGCAGCCGGCGGAACTGGAATTGTGGGTCGCCGGCATGGACGGCGCTTTCGTAAAATTCCGCACCTATCCGGTCTGCTCGTTCTCCGGCGGGTTGGGACCGAAGACCAAGGTGGGCGACGGCCAGGCGCCAGAGGGATTCTACGCGGTCCGGGCGGCGCACATGAATCCGTGGTCTTCCTACCACCTCTCATTCGATCTCGGTTATCCCAACGCATTCGATCGTATCCATGGCCGCACCGGCTCTGCGCTGATGGTGCATGGCAATTGCGTTTCCATCGGCTGTTACGCGATGGGCGATGCGGCGATCGAAGAAATCTGGACGGCGATGGCGGCGGCGTTTCGTGCTGGCCAGCCGTTTGTGCGCGTGCACGCGTTTCCGTTTCGCATGGACCGGCTGAACGAGCATCCCGACCCGGCCAACGCCGCGTTCTGGGCCGATCTCAAGCGCGGCTGGGATGCCTTCGAGCAAACAAAACGCCCACCCGAGATTTCAGTCTCCGGCGGGCGCTATGTCGTTGATTGAGAAAGGTTAGCCTTCCGCAGCCTTCAGGTTTACGGCTTTCGGACCTTTGCCCTTCGGATCGGGCAGGGTCTGGAAGTTGATCCGTTGGCCTTCATTGAGCGGAGGCATGTTGGCGCGCTCTACCGCGCTCACATGCACGAACACGTCGGCGCCGCCGCCGTCAGGCGTGATGAAGCCAAAACCGCGCGACGCGTTGAAGAACTTGACGGTGCCGTTTTGCGGATCGCCAAGCGGCGCACGCGGGGCGCGATCACCGCCGCTGAACCCGCCGCCGCCACGGTCTCCGCCGCTACCGCCACCGCGATAACCGCCGCCGCCGCCGCCGCCCGGACCGCTGCGGAAACCGCCGCCGCCGCCACCGCCACCGCGATAACCGCCGCCGCCGCCGCCACCACGATCGCCGCCGCCGCCGCGATAGCCACCGCCGCCGCCGCCGTACCCGCCGCCACCGCTACCGCGATAACCGCCGCCGCCACCAAAGCCGCCGCCGCCGCCGCCGGGGCTGCTGCGGAAGCCGCCGCCGCCGGCGCCGCCGCGATCACCGCCTGGAAAGGTCGGCGGCGTCGGCTCGCCAAAATCCGGTTCCTGGCTTGCCCGGCCTCGTCCCCGCTTGCGGTCCTTTTCCTTGTCGGACTCGCGGTCGTCTTCAAAATCGTCGTCAAAACTCATCAGAACTTGCCCCAAGCACTTTTCCCGCGCGTCGATTTCCTGCATGCGCGCGCAATCGCATGCGGGCCCGGTCGCACCGGGCCACGCGCTTTCCTCAGCCGATTGTCGGGATAAAAATTCACGCCGAACGCCGCGGAACCACGCCACCACAGCGGCAAAAGGCCGCTAAACCAGCTCCCCTTATGAGCGCAAGGTCCGGGCGACGCAAGTTTATTTCGGTTCAAGGGGTCTGTTGAGCCGCCAGTGTTGCTCGGCGTCTACGCGACCTGCGCTCAGGCCGTTTCAGTCGCAGCCGAAGGGCCTGCGGCGAGGGCTTTGTTTTCGCGTTGACGAATGATCAGCCATACCACCACCGCGCCCGAGAGCTTGGAGGCGATCGAAGTCAGCGCGGTCGACCACGCCAAGATGCCGGGGACCACCATGTTGGCGCCGAACAGAAACACCAACGTGTCCAGCGGCGCGGATGCGGCGCAGGACCAGAGGATGCGTTTCGACAACGGGCGCCTGGTGAACGTGAAGATCGCCCAATCCACGGTCTCCGAAATCGCGAACGCCGCGCCGCTGGCCAATACGATTTGGGGCGGCGAGGTGAGCGACGACAGGAGCAGGCCTAGGCCCATGAAAAAGAAGATTTTATGGCCCACTTCACGTTGCGCGAAATCTCGCACGACGAGAACCAGCCCGGTGACCACGGCGAACGGCGCCCATTCCCCGCCATCGGGCATCTTGATCGTCGGCACGTTGGCGAAGGACCAATTCACCAGCGGGATAAGCGCCACATAAACCGCCGCGCCGGGCCGCTTCAGATAAAACAGCACCGCCATGATCGCCGCGCCGACCGGCAGTAGATATTCCGGATGGGTGTAGGTCAGATTGTAGAATTGGCTCGCCCAGGAAAAATCCACGCCACGCTCCGAAGAATGCGGATGAGACGCTATCTCAAGGCGCGCCCAGCCGCCAGCCAGCCCCCGGTCCGGCGCTCAAACGGTCGGCCAGCGCCGGCAGGCTTTCGCGTAATGTACGTTCCAGGCCGAACGGCGGATTGATCAGCAGCAGCGAAGAAGCCGTGAGTTTGCCGGCCGGCGAGGGCGCGGCCACGGCAAGGTTCACGCGCAAAACAGGGCGGGCAATGCGCTGGCCCAATTCAATGTCCGTGCGATCCAGCGCTGCGCCATCCTTGAGCGGCCGCCACCACAAAACCATGCCGGTCTCGAAACGCTGCACGGTTTCGGCGATCGCGGCGCGCGCGCGCGCCAGTTCACCCTCGGCTTCGTAGGGCGGGTCGATCAGCACCAGGCCGCGCCGTTCAGCGAACGGCGTCAGCGCGCCGAGCGCCTCCCAGCCGTCACGAAGATGAATCTGGGCGCGCGCGTCGCCGCGAAAATGCGCCTTCAGCGCCGCGCCATCGTCGTCGTGTAATTCGCAGGCGATCAGCCGGTCCTGCGCGCGCAAGGCGGCGCGGATCAGGACGGGCGAGCCAGGATAGAGGCGCAAGCGCCCATCCGGGTTCAAAGCCGCGACCGCTTCGCGAAGCGCCGCTATGTCTCCCGGCGCATCGGCCCAGTCCCAAAGCCGGCCGATCCCGCCCTGCCATTCCGGCGAGCGCACGGCTTCGCTGCTTTCCAGATCATATTGCCCGCGTCCGCCATGCGTATCGAGGACCGCGAACGCGCCCGGCTTTTTTGCAAGATGCGCCAGGCACGCCAGCAGCACAATGTGCTTGAGCACGTCGGCATGGTTGCCGGCGTGGAAGGCGTGGCGGTAATTCATGCTCGCCTTTTCGGCGCCGGCGGGACAATGTTCAAGCCGCGCGGGGCCGCGCCGGGAGGGGTGATGGCGATTTTGCGTCTGCTGTGGCGGATCGTCGGCCTGGCGCTCGTGCTTGCGTTTGTCGCCGTCGGCTATATCGGCTGGAGCTATTACGCCGCCGAGCCGAAGATCGAGGGCGAGGTTGCGGTCGAGGGCGTCTCCGGCCCGGTGAAAATCATCCGCGACCTCTATGGCGTGCCGCACATTTTCGCCGCGCGCGATGCGGACGTGTATTTTGGCCTCGGTTATGCACAGGCGCAGGACCGCTTCTTCCAGATGGATCTCACGCGCCGCGCCGTCGAAGGGCGGCTGTCGGAACTGATCGGGGAACGCGGACTCCCTGTCGACGCCCACGCGCGCATCCGCAATTGGAACCGCGTGATCGCCGCGCAGGCAAAGGCGCTGCCCGCCGATCTGCGCGCCGCGATGCAGGCTTATGTGAAGGGCGTGAACGCGCGGCTGGCAGAAGGGCGGGTCGCTGGCGAATATGCGCTGCTGTTCGTCAGCCCCGAACAATGGACGGTCGAAGACAGCATCGCCTGCGGCATGGCGCTGGTGATCGACCAGACGATCGGGCTCGACCGCGATCAGGCGCGCCGGCAACTGGCCGGCAAACTGAAGGGCGATCTGCTCGCGCAATTCCTGCAGCCTTATCCGGATTGGGCCCCGGTGATCGTCGCCGAAGAACCGAAATCAAAACCCATTGTCAAAGCTGCTGCGCCACCGGCGAAGAAACCAAAGCCGCCGGTGCGCAAGCGGCGTGATGGCGATGAGATCAACCCGGGCTCCAATTCGTGGGCGCTGGCCGGATCGCGCACGGAGAGCGGCAAGCCGCTGCTGGCCAACGATCCGCATATCAGCCTGCGCGCGCCTTCGACGTTTTATCTGGCGCATCTGAAACTGAAGGGCGGCGACGTTGCGGGGGCCAGCCTGCCGGGCACGCCAGTGATCGTGCTCGGGCGCGGCCCGCATGCGGCGTGGGCGATCACCAACGGCGAGATCGACGCGGAAGATTACGTTCCCTATCCGCGCAACGCGGCGGCGAAATTCCCTACGCGCGAGGAGGAAATCCGCGTGCGTTTTGGCGAGACGCGCCGGCTGATCGTGCAAGAGGCGCCGGAAGGGCCGATTGCCGATCCGCAATATTTCGACGTGAAGTCGTTCGGTCCCGATGTGCGTGTGGCGCTGAAAAGCGCGGCGGCGGATCGGGAAAACAAGCCGATCGAGGCGGTGTTTGAATTGCAGCGCGCGAAAGACGCTTCCGCCGCCGAGCGCGCCGCGAAGCTGATGCGCGCGCCTTCGCTTAATTTGCTGCTGGCGACCGATAAGGGCGACATCGCCTATGCGCTGGCCGGGCGCCTGCCCGCGCGCGACGATGCAGGAAAGTGGACGGCCGATCTGCCGGAGGACGAGCGGCCGAAAATCGCCAATCCGGCCTCGGGCCAGATCGTATCGGCCAACAACAAACCGGCGGCGAGCGACAGACTGGTCGGCTCATTCTTTCCGTGGCGCGCGGCGCGGATCACCGAATTGCTTGGCGCGCGCAAGCTCGATGCGGCGGCGGTGGCGGAAATGCAGCGCGACACGCTTTCGCTGCCCGCCCAGCGCCTGCTGCCCGCAATCCGTTATGCGCGGCCGAAAACCAAGGAAGGGCAGACGCTGCAAAATGCGCTGTCCAATTGGGACGGGCATATGGACGCCGCTAAGCAGGAGCCGCTGATCTACGCGGCCTGGTTGCGCGCGGTGCAGAGCGAATTGATCCGCAACCGCGCCGACGCGGGCGCGGCGGCGGCGTTCGATTATCCCCGCTTCACGTTCATCGATGCCGTGTTCAATGGCGATGCCGGCGCGTGGTGCGATAATTCCAAGACGGCGCAGGTCGAAACCTGCGGCGAGATAGCGGGGCGCGCGTTCGATGCGGTTGGGGCATCGCCGCCAGTGGGCTCTTCGTGGGGCGAGGCGCATGCGGCGCGCTTCGCTAATCCTCTGCTCTCCGCCATTCCGGTCATCGGGCGGATGTACACGGTCACCGAGCCGGTCGGCGGCGACGGCTCGACGATTGATGCAATGCATTTTTATGGCTCGGGTGATTTCTCCAGCGATTTCGGGCCGGGCTATCGCGCGGTGTATGACCTCGCCGATCTGAACCGTTCGCGCTTCATGCTCGCGCCCGGCCAGTCGGGGCATATCCTGTCGCCGCATTACCGCGATCTGGCGCCGCTCTGGGCGCGCGGCGAGGGCATCGAGATCGCCGGAGACTGGCCGGCGGATAAACCGCCCGAGGGCATGACGGTGCTGACGCTATCGCCGGGGCCAAAGGCGCGCTAATTGGCGGCCATGAACCGCCGTTTCGTCACCGCCGATGTTTTCACGGACACCCCGCTGGCGGGAAACCCGCTGGCGGTGGTGCTGGAGGCCGAGGGGCTGGACGGCGCGCGCATGCAGGCGATCGCGCGCGAGTTCAATCTCTCGGAGACGGTTTTCGTTCTGCCGCCCGCGGATGACCGCCACCGCGCACGGCTGCGGATTTTCACGCCGGCGGCGGAATTGCCGTTCGCTGGGCATCCGATCGTCGGCGCCGCCGCGGTGCTGGGCATCGAGCAGGGCGGCGGCGATCAGATATTCGGGCTGGAAGTTGAAGCGGGGATCACGCCCTGCGTGACGGAGGCGCGCGGCGATGGGCGCAGCTATGCGCGCTTTCGCGCGCCGCGCGTTCCGGAAAAGCTGGCGGGCAAGGTTGCGCCGGAGGATGCGGCCGCCGCGCTGGGGCTCGATGCCGATGATATCGGCGAGACGGCGAAATGGAGCGCCGGCACGCCCTTCGATCTGATTGAGTTGGCGTCAATGGAGGCTTTGGCGAAGGCCAGGCCCAATGCGCAGTTCACCGACTTTTTCCCCGCCGCGTTCCTGTTCGTGCGCGTCGAAGGCTGGATGTGGTGGCGCGCACGTATGTTTGCGCCCGCGCTCGGCATCGCCGAAGATCCCGCCACCGGCAGCGCCGCCGCCGCGTTCGCGGGACTCGTGCATGGCCGCGCGCTGCCAGGCGAGGGCGATCACGACATCGTCGTGGAGCAGGGCGTGGAAATGGGCCGGCCCAGCAAGATCGCCGTGCAGCTTGTGTGCCGGGGCGTGCGCCTTGAGGGCGTGGAGATCGGCGGGGACGTGGTGGTGATGAGCGAGGGGAAGTTGAGGGTGTAAATGCTCCCCCGTTTACGGGGGGCTGTCAGCAAAGCTGACAAGGGGCGGTTGCGCACCGCACTCCCCCTCCGTCT
>DASZPV010000161.1:0-7639 GCA_035549875.1 Caulobacterales bacterium | reverse complement strand
CATCCGGCTCGATTAAACCGTCGCCGGAGCGAGCAGAGACATCATTTTTTTGGGATCTCTTTCGATCGCGAGAAGGAGCGCCCGCGCGGGGGCATCGGGAACTGAGCGGCGCTGCTCCCAATCGCGCAACGTCGTGAGAGGCAGATGAAATGCCTCTGCGAACTCTCGTTGAGTCATCCCGGTGCGTTCTCGAAGCGCTTTGACGCGCGACACGCGGCGCATCTTGGACAATTGCTCTTTGGTAAGGGGCTGCGCATCTGGATCGGCAAGTGCAGCTTTGCGCACTTGCGCATCGGACATTGCCCGGACGCGCGTCCAGTCAGTGGCGCCCTTGCGTTCACCAGATTTCGCGGTCGCCCGCGTGGTAGCGGTCCTTCTCATGTTTTGTAGCCTTTCGGGCCGAAACTATGCGGCGCGTATCTTCGTCTCGATAGGTCGCGACGACAAAGAGGACTCCACCGCGCGACATTCCAATGACGATGTCGCGATCTTCTTCATAGTCGAAGCGATCATCTGCCTCCTCGATACGATTGGGGTCTTCCAGGGCGCCGATAGCGTCCTGAAAATCAATGCCATGTAGCCGGCGATTGGACGCGGCTTTTACCTTGTCCCATTCGTAACGCACCGGTCATGGTACCGGTTATCGGTACCCCGGTCAAGCGAACCGGGGCTGCGGAAATGCAACTTTGGGCGAAACAGAATCGCCAGCAGCGTCATTCCAAAGCGCCTATAGCTGCGTGGATAAAAGATACTTATCCTACCCCCGCAAACTGCGCGCATAATTAGTCCCACCGAAAGTCCTGTAACCCGCATCCGGGAAAAACGACCAGGCAACGGGGCGCGTGCAACGCGCATCGTCCGCGCAAGCGGAACCGAGTCTACTCAGGCGCCAAGCACGCGCCCCGGCTCCCGCGCTTTGCGCGGGCTACGATTTTCAAACGCGGAGCTAAAGCCCGTGAACGAAAATGCGCGCCCTAGAAAAGGTGCGGCAGCCAGCCTTTTTTCTTCGCCTCGGCGGCAGTGGGCACCGTCACGCCCTTGCCGTTCATCAGCGCGTAGGTGCGCTGATACCATTTGCCGTTGGGATAATTGTAGCCGAGCACGGCGGCGGTTTTTTGCGCCTCCGGGATCAGGCCCACGGCCATATAGCACTCGACCAGGCGATGCAGCGCCTCTTCGGCATGGGTCGTGCGCTGATAGTTCGGATCGTCGATCACCTTCTTGAAGCGGTTGATCGCGGCCAGATGCTGGTCCTTGTCTTCGTAGAACCGGCCGATCTCCATTTCCTTGCCAGCAAGCTGGTCGTAGGTCATGTCGATCTTCAGGCGTGCATCGCGGGCGTATTCGGATTCGGGAAACCGCCGCGTTACGTCAAGCAGCGCGTTAAGCGCGCCCTCGGTGTTGGACTGATCCCGCCCCACGTCGAGTATCTGTTCAAAATAGCAGACGGCTACGAGGTAATAGGCATAGGGCGCGGCCTCGTTGCCCGGATGCAGCGCAATGAATTGCTGCGCCGCCTTGATCGCTTCTTCGTATTTGTTGGCCTTGTAGTTCGCGTAGGCGCTCATCAGCATCGAGCGGCGCGCCCAGGACGAATACGGGTGCTGGCGCTCGACCTCGTCGAACGCGGCGGCCGCTTCCGTCCAGCGGCTCCGATCGAGCAGATCGGCGGCGTTGTTATAAACCTGCTCTACCGGCTCTTCGTTGAATTGCAGCGCGGCGGCCTTTTTTTTGCCGGCGCAGCCGGAAACGGCGACCATCAACGCGACGGCGCCAATGGTTGCAGCGGTACGTAAGCGCACGGTCATGAACGGGCCCTGTTGCAAAGCGGTCGCCCCCGACATAGCGCACACGAACGCAGCCGAAAAGCGGCGAAGACTGTCAGGCGAACGGTCCAGCGCCTCAGCGCTGGGTCATCTGGCGGCGCAGGAAGGCCGGGATTTCAAGCTCTTCGTCCAGATTTGGATCGGGATCGAGATCGGCGACAGGCGGGCGCGGATCGCGCGGATCGTTTGGCCGGGGGCCGTTTTCGCCACCCTTCATCCAGCCGAACAGGCTGAAACCGGCTTTGCGCTGCTCGGCTTCCGCCTCGGCCTCTTCGGGCCCAAAGCTCGGGCGCGGCGCGTCATAGCCAAGGCCCGGATAGGCGTCCTCCGGCTCCATGGACGGTGCGGGAGGTTCGCCCAGCGGACCAACCCGCGATTGATCCATGATGTTGCGGCGCGGCGCGATCGGGCCGGTATAGCCATCCGCGGCGCGGCGGGCGTTGGGCACGATCGTGTTCTGTTTGACCACCGCCTCGTCGTCGATGCCGGTGGCGACGACCGAGACCCGCATCGAGCCTTCCATAGTCTCGTCGAAGGTCGAGCCCAGGATGATGTTGGCGTGCGGATCGACCTCGGCGCGGATTTCGTTGGCCGCCGCGTCGACCTCGTAGAGCGTCATGTCGAAGCCGCCGGTAATATTGATCAGCACGCCCTTGGCGCCCTTCATCGAGATGATGTCGAGCAGCGGGTTGGTAATTGCGCCATGGGCCGCATCGAGCGCGCGGTTGGGGCCGCTGGCTTCGGCCGTGCCCATCATCGCGGTGCCCATTTCGGCCATCACGGTGCGCACGTCGGCAAAGTCGAGATTGATCAGGCCGGGCATGACCATCAGATCGGTTACGCCGCGGACGCCGGAATACAGCACCTGATCGGCCATCTGGAACGCTTCGGCGAAGGTGGTCCGGTCGTTGGCGATGCGGAACAGGTTCTGGTTCGGGATCACGATCAG
Organism: Caulobacterales bacterium; assembly: GCA_035549875.1. Taxonomy (GTDB): domain Bacteria; phylum Pseudomonadota; class Alphaproteobacteria; order Caulobacterales; family Aquidulcibacteraceae; genus JAKFWI01. Next base: position 4,864 of record DASZPV010000161.1, on the reverse strand, counting down.
CGTATCGACGTGCTTGCGCAGTTCCTGCACGCCGGCTTCGGCCAGGATCATCCGGCGCTGCCCCTCGAAGTGGAACGGCTTGGTGATCACCGCGACGGTGAGGATGCCGCGCTCACGCGCCGTGCGGGCGATCACGGGCGCTGCGCCTGTGCCCGTTCCGCCGCCCATGCCGGCGGCGACAAACACCATGTGCGCGCCATCCAGAAACTCAACGATTTCCGGGGCGCTTTCCTGGGCGGCCGCCTGACCGACTTCCGGGCGCGCGCCAGCCCCAAGCCCCTCGGTGATCGAGGCGCCGAGCTGTATGCGGTTATCCGTCCGCGCGCGCAGCAGCGCTTGGGCGTCGGTATTGGCGACGACGAATTCAACGCCCTGCAACCGGGCGTCGATCATGTTGTTCACGGCGTTGCCCCCGGCGCCGCCGACGCCGAATACGACAATGCGTGGCTTCAACTCATTTAATGTCGGCGCACTGAGATGGATCATCGCGATAATCCGGCTACGCGCGCCCCCTTGCCCGACTCACATCTGGCACGAGGCGCATGACGTTTTCCAGCAGATTGAGTTAACCGGCTGTTATGGCCTGATCTAGGCGAACAAAATGCCTGTCAGCGGCTCAGAAATTTTCCTTGAGCCAGGTCCAGGCCTTGCCCATCGCGCCGCTCATGCCGGCGCCCAAGGCGATCGGCGCGCGCGAGGGCCTGGATTCGAGCCGCTCGACGGTCAAATCCGGCCCTTCGACGCTGGCTTCCGCCGGCGCCAGCACCTCATAGCGCAGCAAGCCCGCCGCAACCGCAAAGGCCGGCGCCTGCGCGCCGTCGTCCAGCACCCCATAACCTACCGGACGGCCCGCCCGAACTGGCCTGCCCAACATATGTTCAGCCAGATCGCGCATGCCGCTGAGTTGGGCGCACCCGCCGGTGGCCGCCACGCGCCAAGGCCTACTGCCTTCGCGATCGAAAACGGGCGCAAGGCGCGCCTTCGCCGCCGCCAGCATTTCCTCCAAACGCGGGCCCATCGCCTCGATGATCGTGCCACGCGAAATGGTCGCCGCCTCCAGCCTGCCATCGCCGCCAAGCCGCGGGATTTCCACCGGATTTTCCGCCGGCGGCCCGTCTGTGAAGCCGCCATACAGCAATTTCACCCGCTCGGCGGCGGCGAAGGTCGAACCGATCCGCGCGGCGATATCGGCGGTCAGGCTCGCCCCGCCGCCCGGCGCGCACTCGCACAGAACCAGATTGCCGCCCGCGAACGCCGCCACGCCGACATTGGCCGCGCCGAAATCCAGCGCCGCCGCCCCCATCAGGCATTCCTCGGGCGCCAGCACCGCAAGCCCGGCCGCATAGGGCGAAGCCACCACCCGGTTCACCCGCAGCCCCGCCTCCATCACGCAATCAACCAGGGCGGCGACCGCTCCGGCAGGGGCAGTGACGATTGTGAGTTCAGCCGTCAGGCGCCGCCCGGCGCCGCCGCGCGGGTCTGGCAGAAGCTGGCCGTCGTCAATGCGATAACCAAGCGGAATAGCATGCAATACGATGCGCCCGGGTGCAGGCGCGCCGTTGGCCAGCGCCGCGACAAGGGCGGCGCGCACCGCTTTCGGCGTGATCGGCCCCGGCGACAGCGGAATTTCCGCGACAGCCAGACGCGAGGAAAGCCCCTTGCCGCCAAAAGCGGCGGTGACGCTGGAAATTGTCTCGCCAGCCATGCGCTCAGCCTGATCGACGGCGATGCGGATGGCGCGGGCGCAGGCGTCAAAATCCAGCGGCGCGCCGTCCGACCCCGTCTGCGGCTTGGCGAAGCCAACACCGGCGACGGCCACGGCGTCCGCACTGGCACGCCCGATCAGGCAGACGGTTTTCGACGCGCCGAAATCCAGGGCCGCGAGCAGCCGGGTCGGTTCAGGCTCGGCGTCTTTCAGCGCCTGGCCGGCGAAACGGGCGTTTCGATGCGGATCGAGCAGGCTCATGGCTACGCGCCAACGCGGTTTCGCGCCGCGGCGCGAACTACGAGATGGCCAGGCAGGCGCAAATCAAGCCGCGCGAGCGGCCGGTCGAGCAGCGCATAGCGGGCTTGCAGATCGCCCAGCGCATCAATCGCGGCGCCGGCGTTTTCGGCTGGCAACGCCACGACCGCACCCGACTTCAATTTGATGTCCCAGCGCCTGTCGCCCACACGCGTCGCCGACACAAATCGCGCGCGCACAGCGGGCTGGCGGTCGATCAGCGAAAGCATCAAGGCAGCCTGCGGCCCGGCGTTGTCGCCCAGCACGATCGGCAGGCCGCCATAATCATTCCAGCGCGCATGCGTCACCTGCGCGCCGGCGGCGTCAATCACGCGCGCTTCCGCGCCCTGCTTCCACAACGCAAACGCCTGGCGGCGCGTTACATCGACCCGCAGGCTCGATGGCCAGATGCGCTGCACGCTGACCTTTTCGACCCATTCGAGCTTTTCCACGCGCGCGCGCACTTCTTCCGGAGACGCCGAGAACAGGGAATGCCTGTCCGGCGGCAGCACGGCGGTGCGCACTTGATCGGCGCGCTCGCCGGCTACTCCACCCACCACGACTGATTTCACCTCGAAACCCATTTTCGCCGCCTGGCTGTCGGCGATGTCGGCGAACGTTTCCCGCGCGTCGAGCAGCGAGCCGCCTATCCACACCGCGCCGGCAACGGCAACACCGGCCATCAGGGCGGCGCTGACGAACATAAGGCCGAGCCGCTTGGGCGCGGTAATTTCGCCGAAGCTCTGCGCCACGCGCGCGGCGCCTTCGAGCTTCATGTACGCCATTTTCGGAACGCCCGCGGCGGAGCTGGCGGGGGCGCTTCGGCTGCGTCCACGCGTTCCACCGTTGCGGCGCGATCTCATCGCGGCCATGAGGCGTCCTCTAAAATTGTCTCAAGCAGCACGAGTCGTCCCCGTTCTGGGTCGTATCGAAAGTCCGAATGCGTCACGCCACGACAACCCAGAACCAGATGCGCGGTTTCAGCAGCCTTTATGGCGCCGTCCGTTACATCTTTTGATAGCTGAGCTGAACCTTTGCGCCGTGCGCCTCCTTCGGCATACTTGGCGTCTCACTGATAATAATCAGTTGACGGAGCAATTTTTGCCGAGCGTATTTGCATTATTTTGAGCCAAAACGCGGCTTTTATACTTAGCGAAACGTGAACGAGATCATCGCGGGCAGGTTGCGTCGTCGATCATCCACTGCACGAACTGATCGTAGTTCATGCCGACGTATGCAGCTTGTTCCGGCGCCAGCGACGTCGGCGTCATTCCGGGTTGCGTGTTGACCTCGATTAAGCAAACCTTACCGGTCTTCTCGTCCCATTTGAAATCCGCCCGCGTGACGCCGCGGCAACCTAAAACCGCGTGCGCCTCAACCGCCCATTTCATTAAATTTGAAGCGATCTCAGCCGGGATTTTCGCCGGCAGTTCATGGCGCGATCCGCCTGGGGCGTATTTTGCGTTGTAATCGTACCATTCGCCGGCCGGTATGATTTCCGTCACCGCCAAGGCGCGCGGGCCGGTTTCCTCGCTGAGCACTGCGACGGTAAATTCACGGCCGCCGACAAATTCCTCGACCAGCACATCGTCGCCATAGGCCCAATCGGGATCCAGCAATTGCTCCGGCGGGCGATTGGCGCCTTCGCGAACAATAAACACGCCGAGCGAAGAGCCGGCGGCGTTCGGCTTGACCACATAAGGCGCGGGCATGGGATGGGCCTTCGCCGCCTCGCGCCGATCCATCAATTTGCCCTTTGCCAGCGGCAGGCCGGCCAACCCGAACACGGCCTTCGCCTTGGCCTTATCCATCGCCAGCGCCGAGGCGAGGACGCCCGAATGCGTGTACGGCAGCTTCAGATAATCGAGCACGCCCTGGGCGCGGCCGTCTTCGCCGTATTCGCCGTGCAGGGCGTTGAACACGACATCTGGATTAAGCGTCGCCAGCGTGTCGATCCAGTCCAGGTCTTGCGGATCGACCTCGAAAACCTCGTGACCGAGGCGCCTCAGCGCGGCGCCGCACTCCCGGCCGGACACCAGGCTCACCGGCCGTTCGCCGCTGAGCCCGCCCAGAAGAACCGCCACCCGCGCCATGCTCGCCTCTCGCCTCAAAAAGAGAGCGGCACGTTAAGACGGAGCCGGCCGGCCGGCGCAATCCCAGCCGTTGGGCGCCGGTGCGGCATTCTTGGGCGCCCCTGTGGACGGCGCCGTGAAAGGTCGCCAAAATCAATCGCCGGCGCCAAACCTGTGGCTAAAAACATCGGGGCGATGAGGGGGCGGGATGCCTGAAGTGGTCGTGGCTTACGCGGAGGCGGACGAAGACGCCGCCGACCGGGTCATCAAGAAGCTTGAAAAGCTGGGCTACAAGGTCACGCGTAACGAGGCGGGGCCGCGCTCAGCCCGGCGGACCACGCCCAGAAAGCCCGCCCCGCCCGTTCTGCTGTTGTGGTCGCGCGCCTTCGCCAGGAGCAGCCTGCCGCCCAAACGCCCCCTGGCGATGTTGCGGCTGGACGCGGCCCCGCCGCCGCCCATGGTTAAGGCGCCAGCCATCGATCTGCGCACCTGGCGCGGACGGGAGGATCATCGCGGCTGGCGCAAGCTGATCGGCGCGCTGGCGCCGAAAGCCGCGTCGGCCAAGGGCGTATCAAATAAGGGCGCATCAAATAAGGGCGCATCACTCAAGAGCGCTGGGGCGGCGCGGAAATCAACTAAGGCAGCAAAGGCAACCACCAAAATGACCAATCTTCCCAAGGGCGGCGGCACGCCGAGCAAGAAATCGACCCGCATCGATGCGCTGATCTTTCTGGTATTCCTCGCCCTCGCCGGCGGCGGCGCCTATTACGCGCTGTTCCTGCACAAATAG
>DASZPV010000160.1:0-7742 GCA_035549875.1 Caulobacterales bacterium | reverse complement strand
GATCAACTCGCCCATGCCGATCGCTATTGCGCCGAGCGTGGTCATGTGATCGCCGCGCGCTACATCGATGCCGGCGCATCGGCGCGCGACGACAACCGCCCCGAATTCCAGCGCATGCTTGGCGACATCAAGTCGGGCGCCATCGTCGGCGATCTGCTGCTGGTGCATAGCTTCTCGCGGTTTTTTCGGGATTCGTTCGGCTTTGCGTTCTATGGCCGCGAGTTTGCGAAATTCGGCGTGCGCGTCGTTTCGGCGACCCAGGACGTGGGCGAGGATTCAAGCGGCCTGTTGATCCGCAACGTCCTCTCAGCGTTCGATGAATATTCAAGCCTGGAAACCGCCAAGCACGTCACGCGCTCGATGCTGGAGAACGCCAGACGCGGCTATTGGAACGGCGCCAAGGCGCCCTTCGGCTATCGCACAATCATCGTCGAGCGCCACGGGAACAAGGACAAGAAAAAGCTCGCGATAGAACCGAGCGAAGCCGAAATCGTTCGGCTCGCCTTCCGGCTTTATCTCCATGGCGACGGCAAGACCGGCCCCTTGGGGATCAAGGCGACAACGTCCTATCTCAACGCGCGCGGCTTCACGAACGGCGGCCAGCCGTTTCGGATACAATTCGTGCATTTGATGCTGCGCCGCTCCACCTATATCGGCGTGCATTATTTCAACCGGCGCGATAGCCGCACGCTGAAGCCTAAGGCAAAAGAAGATTGGGTCGCTGTCGCTGCGCCTAGGCTGGTGGAGGACGATGTCTTCCATGCTGTCCAAGCCCAACTCGACGCCCGCCATCCCAAACTCACGCCGCCAAGAATCGTCAACAGCGAGATTCTGTTGACCGGCATCGCGCGTTGCGAGGCCTGCGGCGCGCCGATGCGCACGCGCACCGGGAAAAGCGGGCGCTATTGGTATTATGCCTGTTCACGCAAGGCCGATATTGGGGCGACGGCCTGCGGCGGCACCGCCGTCCCGATGGAAATGTTGGACGATCTGGTCACTGACGCGGTGTGCGAGCGCGTCCTGGAGCCCAAGCGCTTGCGCACCATGGTCGGCGCGCTGATCGCCCGTAACGCGCGCCATCAGGATCGCGAACGCGAACAATTGAGGGAGTTGTTCGCCAAGCAGCGCGACATCTCCCAACAGGTGCGCAATCTGGTGGACGTGATGGAGCAAGGCGGGCTGGACGCGATGCGGCCGGTGCAGGACCGCTACGCCAAGCGCCAGGATGAACTGGACCAGTTGAACCGGCTGATCGCCTTGAAACGCCGGGCGCTGGAGACGCCTGTTGCTGCGGTCTCCCCGCAAAAGGCGGCGGCGTTTTCGGCGGCGTTGCGTGCGAAGCTTCGGGACGCGGACAACCCGTCGTTCCGGCGCGCCTATTTGCGGCTCATGCTGGACAAGGTCGTAGTCGGCAAAGAATCCGTCCGCATATCCGGCTCCAAAGCCGTGCTCGCGCATCAGCTTTCCGCGGAAAATCCACTTGCCCCATCCTTAGTGCCCACTTTGATGGATGAATGGCGCGCCCGAAGAGATTCGAACTCCTGACCCCCAGATTCGTAGTCTCATTTTGACCCTTTTACCACGCCCTACAGAGTTTCTCTGTATCGTATAAACTGCATTATTTTCAATTACTTTCGTCGTATGGTGTCGTATGGCGTCTTACTTGCTTTTATGCGAGTGCGGCGACTCGGCGGCGACTCGACAGTTTGAGTCGCCGCATTTTGGGACGGCTCAAATGGCGACGGTGAAGCTCACGCGAGATGGATTGAAGGCGATCCTGAAGGCTGCCCCGCCAGCCAAGCCGACGATCTATTTCGACGAGGCCGTGACGGGGTTCGGCGTGCGCGTCTTTCCGACCGGCGCGGCCAGCTTCGTGCTCGAATATCGCCCGCGTGACGGTGGGCGTGACGCTGCTAAGAAGCGCATCAAGATCGGCGCCGTTGGCGAGATGACCCTTGAAGCCGCACGGGAGGCGGCGAAGGACATGAAGTCCGACATTCGGCGCGCCAAGATCGGCGAGGGCGCTGACCCGATGGAAGAACGGCAGGCCGCGCGGCGCGCCGAGACGTTGGAAGAGCTAGTTCAAGCGTACCTAGACCGCCATGTGAAGGTGAAGCGCAAAGCTTCCACGCTGGACCTTTATCAAAATTATTTGCGCACCCACATCGCGCCCCGGCAGGACAAGAAGGACCCCGAAAGCCCGTATCTCCCCGGATCGGTCGGCGGCAGGAAAGCTATCGCCGTTACACATGAGATTCTCAGCGCCTTCCATGAAGAGGTTGGCAAGGAGCATCCCCGTACCGCGAATGCGTGCGTCACCCTGATAGCGTCGGCTTACACATGGGGAGCCCCCAAAAAGGTGGCGGGGCTTACGCCAACGTCGCCGAACCCCGCCAAGGGCATAGAGCGTTTCGAGGAGAAAGGGCGCGAGCGCATTTTCACCGATGACGAATGGGAGCGTCTGGCCGACACGCTGGCGCTGGCCGAAACAGATGGCCTGCCGCGCGATGAACCCAAGCCCGGCCCGAAGTCGAAACATGCGCCAAAGAAAAACCTTATGGTCGATAAGCACGCGGTGGCGTGCATCCGATTGTTGATGACCACGGGTTGCCGGTTGCGCGAGATTCTGAATCTGGAGTGGGCGCATGTCGATTTTGAGAACGCGCGCCTGAACCTACCCGACTCGAAGACTGGTAAGAAGCATGTCGGCTTGTCGGACTATGCGCTTGAAATACTGCAAGGGTTGCAGCCCACGAACTATCGGTTCGTTGTTGCGGGAGAAACGGCGGGGCAGGAAGACGAAAGCCCACGCGCCGATTTGCACCGCCCTTGGGCAAGGATCATCAAACATGCAGGCTTGGGCGCGCTCGGCGTCAAGGGAGCGGAGGGCTATCGGGCGCCGCTGCGCATCCATGACATTCGCCACGCTTACGCCTCCAACGCTATTGCAAGCGGATTGGACATTTTCACGGTCGGAAAGCTGCTGGGTCACAAGGACATTCGGACGACGCAAAAGTATCTGCACCTTCACACCGACGCTTTGAGAGCGGCTGCGAACACGAACTCCGCTAGCATCAAGGCAAAGATGGCTGGCAAGCGGCGCAACGTTGCATGAGCGAGCCTTCGCCCCTTCCGCCCATTCTAGATGACGACGCGATTGACCGGATTATCGCCGAACCGGGCCTCGTGCCGATTATCGAAGACGACTCGCGCGAACGCTGGATAATTCAGAGCGCCGCGCAACTAGTGTTTTTTGCACCTCAGCCGAAACACACGCCGAAGCGAGAGCTTCTTGAGCCATTGCGCGCTCAGCGTCGTATCTGGCGAGATAGCCCTAACCATGCGGCCCGCGAGCGGGCGTGGGAGAAAATGGGGCGGCTTTATGCCGAGTGGAGTGGTGGTCAGGACGCGCTCTGGCCCAATGTCGCTCCACAACACAACTTGTCGCCCGATAGGTTGGATGGCTTTCTGGATCGCATGTCGCATGACGAACTCGGTGGGCGTCCAACTCACGGCGACAATTACACGGTGCGTTTGCTTACCGCGTATTACAGATTGTTTGGCGAGCGGCCAGAAACGATGCAGCACTTTGAACGTCGCCGGGCCAGCATCGCCCGCAAGCGCGGCGGGAAGGACGGCCAGCCAAAGGATAGAGGCGGCGCAGTGTTTTTCGTTGCGCAGTTCGAGGCGGAAGTAGAAGCCGTTATGAACATCTTTCCCGGACAGCCGCATCAATTCCGGCGAACTCTGGAATCCATTCGCAACCACATTGGCCGTATCGGCTGATCCACTTTTTGCACCTTTCGCCCAATATCGGCGCGAAATCACGCTTCGTGAAATAGCTCTCGCCATCGGCCATTTTGGCCGCATGGAGAGTGAGTGTGCCTATCCCGACTGATCCGATTGGACGGCCTGCGCCGCTGGCCGTCGATACGCGAGGAGCCGCCGCGCTTCTTGGCGTCAGCAAAGCCTACCTTGAAAAGCTGCGTATGCTCGAAGCCGAGCACGGCCCGCCGTTCCTGCGGCTCGGCCGGAAAGTGGTTTACCGCGTGCGCGATCTAGAGGCGTTCGCCGAGTCCCTCCTTGTTGGAGGCGCGAAATGAACCTCCTTCCGCGAGCGCTGGCAATCGGCGTTGAAATGTGCGCGGCGACGCTTCCCGATGATGCTTCGCCGATGGATACCGCCATCGCTCTGGCGTGCCCGGAAGTCGGCTGCGTTCCTTTGCGTCGCAGCGCCGATGGGCACGGCTTTGAGCCCGTTCCGATGCACTCGCGGAGCGATGCTTGGGCGAAAGCGAGCCATTGTGCCCGCGACGTGAAGCAGGATGCCGAGCGGTGGGCGCAAGCCGACGCGGTGGGAGTGTGTTTTCCGCATGGAGGGCCTGACTATGTGTTGGCCCCCGATACGCGCCAACTCACCGCCTTCGCGGCAACGGTAGCCACCTGAACACCCGAAAATCGAAACGCCGCCCGCTGCAACGGGACGGCGCTTCTTGGAGATATGAAGCTGTGACTGCATCCGAAGTTAATCATACGCCCGACGTGGCGCAAGAAGACGCGGCCCAAATTCCCACTGGCCGTTTCTATCTTCACCCTACCGCTGGCCCGGCACTTTGCTTTGGGGCGGAAACGAACGATCACGGTCTATTCGTTCAATTTGACCTTGTGGCGCCGTCGCGCGGTCGCGTGGCCGTCCCTTTTTCGCGGCTTGCAGCGTTGCAGCCGATCACCGCCGACGAAGCAAAGGATATGGCGCAGACTTGGCAGGGGCGTCGTCCCTCGAACGACTTGTTCGCTCGGAGAAACGCAAATGCACGCAAGCGCCGTGTTCCTTCCGGCGTCTCCGCAGCACTAACGCGCGCGCAAGGGAAGATCGCCGCTCGCTTGAAGTTGGAGGGCGGTAAATGACGCCCGATGAACTGAAAAAGCAATTCTGGAAGGACGTTATCTTCGCAATGGGGTTGGCGGCCGAGAACGCCGCGCGCGAACTCGAAGCAGCGCCAGACGAAAATAAACCGGCTATCCGCAAGCGGTTCAATAGATACGGGCGGCGCATAGAAGAGGCTCATTTCAAGCTCGCAAATGTGGGCAAAGATGCGCCAGCGGGGGTGGGACAGTGAGTAAATCCCGCTCTTTTTCTTGCGGCAGCGGTTCCAATCTCGGCGTCGTTACGAATGTCGAGAAGCTGACGTTCGACCAGTTTGCCGAACGCATCGCAAATCCCAAGCGTGACCGGCTTACTGAAAACGCGTTTCACGCGTTGACGGAGGACTCGCGTTCCGATGTCCAGCGCAAGGCGGGAAAGGAGCAACAGGACGCTATCAAAAAGCGCGCGGGATGGTACGTCCCCGGTAAATTCGCGGGCTCGCAGCGAAGCGGTGAAACAATCCGCGTGCGGAATGCCGTGACGCTGGATATCGACAACGCGACGCCCGATCTTCTCGCCGCTATCGAAGCTGGCAATCACAAGCTCTCGCGTAGCGCTTTCGCGGCGCACGAGACGCACAAGAGTACGGAGCAGAACCCACGCATTCGGGTTATCGTCTGGCTCGCGCGCATGGTGGACGCGCAAGCGTTCCCTCGCATCGCTCGCGCCGTCGCTCGCGAACTCGGACTCGATCCCGACGAACTGGACAAGGCGAGCTTTGAGCCCGAACGCCTGATGTATTGGCCCTCGCGCCCCAGTGATTCAGATTATTGGTACTTCATCAACGACGGCGAACCGTTGGACCCCGATGCGCTGATCTTGGCCCACGAACCGCCGCCGCCAAAGAAAGACTCTCAGCGTGTGTCTGCCGAGCTAGCAATCATCGCGCACAATACGCGGCAATTTGAGTCGTTCGAGGCGCTTCGCGAGTGTGTGATGGCGGTGAAGAATGATAAGCGTTTCAAGTTTCGAGCGGATTGGCGGGATTTCATCGCCGCGATTCACTTTGAGAGTGACGGGAGCGAGGATGGCCGCGAGCTTGCGCACGAGTGGTCGGAGACCTGGGAGCACGGCGACGACGCAAAGCACACAGACGAGACATGGGACTCTCTCCATGACGATCCGACGCAGCGCTTGAACACCGGGCGCACGATCATCAAGTTTGCGCGCGATGACGGATGGCGCCCGAAACCGAGGCTCGGCTTCATCGAACTCCGCCCCGCCGATCTGAATCCGAACCTTGCGATCCTTGACGCCACGATGGCGGCGCACGCGGAAACCCTGAATTTCTACCGCCGCGCTGGCATGTTCCAGCATATCGAACGTGAGAAGCAGGCGGCGATATTCGAGGGCGAAAAGGTGGACGATGTGCTGGCGCTCAGCGTGGTTCGCACGTCAGCGCGACAGTTGCAGCAAATCGCCATGCAAGCCTGCGAGTTTAAGGTCTATGATGCGCGCTCGGAAAAGCTGAAGAAAACCGAATGCCCCAAGGCGTTCGCCGAACATTACCTTGAGATGGCGGCGCCGTCGCAAGTGCCGGTTCTGCATTCCCTGATAGATCGCCCGACCCTTCGGCCGGACGGCAGTATTCTTCAAGTGGCGGGTTTCGACCGCGCCACCGGCCTTCTCTATGCGCCTGAGATTGAATTTCCGCGCATCCCTGAGAACCCCAGCAAGGACGACGCTTTTGCCGCCCTGCGCCGTTTGCGGCGTGTTGTGAGGGGGTTCGAGTTCGATAGCGACCTTGACCGCACGGTTTGGCTCGCAGCGGTCCTGACGGCCCTCGTGCGTGACTCGCTTCCCAAGGCGCCGCTTTTCGCCTTCGACGCCCCCGCGCCGGCTTCGGGTAAGACGATCCTCGCAAGCGGGGTGTCGGTGATCTCGCGGGGATTCACCGCCGAGCCCGTCCCGCAAACGGACGAAGAAGAAGAGCGCAAAACGCTGGCGGGCCTCCTTCTCGGCAATTCGCCCTTCGTGTTCTTCGACAACTGCGAGGCACCGATTAAGTCGGCTGTTCTGAACGCCATCGCCACGTCGAAATCATGGAAACCCCGGCTTCTCGGAACCAATTCAACGCCCACCCTCAGCACGAACGTCACGGTCCTGTTCACCGGCAACAATCTGGAAATCGTCGGCGATCTTGTCGAGCGCACACTGATTTGCCGTTTGCAGCCGATGACGGATCGTCCAAGCGAGCGAAAGTTCGATTGGTCGTTCGAGGGGGAGTGCCGCGATAACCGCGCCCAGCTTGTGACGGACGCGCTGACGATCATGCGCGCTTACTTGACATCGGGAGACAAGCTCGGGCTGACGGGAACGCGCTTCGACGAATGGGACCGGTTCGTCCGCCAGCCGCTTGCATGGCTTGGTGAAGGCGATGTGTTGGCGAAGATCGAACTGTTGCGTCAGGTCGCAACGGCCGAAGATACGGACGGACAGTTCCTCGCCAAGCTGATGGACGCGTGGTGGGAAGAGTTTGCGGACAAACGCGTGCGGTTGAATGACATCAAGGACGACTCGAACACCGGGGCGCTCCTTGAATTGTTGCATAGCCGTTTCGCTAGCGGTGACTTCGACGGCTTCAACAAGCTCTCCGCTGCCAAGTTTCTGGCGAAGCACAAGGGGCGGATCATCTCGGGCAAGTTCTTTTCCCAGAAGATCGACCGCAACAGCGTCGCCACTTGGCGACTAGAGAGATTGAGAGATTGAATCAGTGAGGCCCGTGAGTTGTACCGTGCCCTACGCCGTATCTTCTTGTCCCCAAGTGCGGGTGTTTGCGGGTGTTGCGGGTGTTGTTTCATGCCCCCATAGAAAG